>JAGLTZ010000053.1 GCA_023135015.1 Candidatus Latescibacterota bacterium | reverse complement strand
CTTGCGCTGGCATCCGGCAGGCTCCAAGAAGAGGTCTTTACGAATGAACGTGGCGCTGATGCTTCTTATCGCCCTGCTCGCCCTCGCGGCAGGATACATTTTCTACGGCAGATACCTGAGCCGTACGCTCGGCATCGCTCCCGACCGTGAGACACCAGCCCATACAATGACCGACGGCGTTGATTACGTCCCCGCAAAGGCGCCCGTTCTCTTCGGCCATCATTTCGCATCTATTGCCGGCGCCGCCCCCATCATAGGCCCTGTAACCGCCGCCCTTTTCGGCTGGGTGCCCGTCTTCCTCTGGATCCTGATCGGGTCGATCTTCCTGGGAGGCACCCACGACATGTCGAGCCTCGTTGCCAGCCTGCGGCACAAGGGGCGTTCCATCGGTGAGGTCATCGAAGAGAACATCGGAATAAGTGGCAAGAACCTGTTCCTGATCTTCAGCCTTTCGACACTGATATTGGTCGTGGCCGTATTCGCCAGCATCGTGGCGAAAACATTCAATAACACGCCGGAAGCCGCCACAGCTTCCATCCTCTTCATAGTCCTCGCGCTGGCATTCGGACAGATCCTTTACAGATGGAAGCTCCCGCTGGGTCCATCAACAGTGGTGGGCGTGATCCTGCTCTTTTCAAGCGTCTGGGTCGGAGTGAGATTCCCGATTCAAATGAGCGAGGGGTTCTGGATTGTCGCACTCTTCGTCTACGTCTTCTTGGCCTCGGTTACACCGGTATGGGCACTTCTTCAGCCGAGGGACTACCTCAACTCGTTCCTGCTCTACGCCCTGCTGATAAGCGCCATTCTCGGAATAATCATTACAAACCCAGAGATTCAACTGCCCGCCTTCACAGGGTTCAACAACGAAGTGCTGGGCCCGATCTTTCCCCTCCTCTTCGTAACAGTTGCCTGCGGGGCAATCTCGGGTTTTCACAGCCTTGTCGCCAGCGGCACAACCGCCAAACAGCTCGATAACGAAAAGAATGCCCGTGTGATTGCTTACGGAGGCATGCTGACCGAAGGCCTTCTGGCAGTAGTCGCCCTCTCCACTGTCGCTATACTCACAAGAGGCATTCACGCCGTCAGGCTTGATGAAGTCGGCCCGGTCACTCTCTTCAGCCGGGGAGTGGGCAACTTCCTGGCCTCGCTTGGCATCGATCCTGTCGTTGGAACCTCTTTTGCAGCCCTTGCGGTCTCAGCCTTCGCGCTTACAACCCTTGATACGGCCACGCGCCTTGGCCGCTACGCCTTTGCTGAACTGTTCGATAGCATTGGCCACCACCGCTCCGGCCAGCGACCTCTGGCATGGAGCCAGAACAGGTGGACCGGCACCGCATTCATGGTGATTGTCAGCGGCGCCTTAGCCTTTTCCGGTCGATGGGAGGTAATCTGGCCTATTTTTGGCAGCGCAAATCAGCTCCTTGCGGCACTCGCGCTGCTGGCGGTCAGCGCCTGGCTGGCCCATCTCGGCAGGAGAGCGTTGTTCACCCGCATTCCCATGTACTTCATGTTCGCGGTCACACTCACAGCGCTGATTAAATTCTCGTACGACAATATCATCCAGAGACATTATTTCCTGGGTCTCCTCAGTGTCCTTCTCTTCGTCCTGGCTGTGGTCCTGGCGATTCTCTCATATCAGTCACTGAGGCAGGACCGCAGTGGTGGCCGTCAGGAACCGCCCTCAGAGATCCTCTAGACCACCACCTCCACCCTCGAAGGCTGATGGAATATCATCAAGGAGCCGCAGCAGCGGCTCTGGCCCCTCCGTGTTAAGTACCTGGCGCGGCGCCCTCTGGCCCAGGCCCGGATGCGGCCGCACCATCCAGTCATCAATAGAATCAGGGCGAAGGATATTGGTAAGGCGGCGATATAGTCGCACCAATGAGTCAAGTTGGCGCTCCGCCAGAGGGCTCGGAACGGTATCCCCAGCTTCCCAGCGGGCCACCGTACGTACACTTACGCCGACGAGCCGCGCAAAACGCTCCTGAGACAGGTCTAATGCAAGTCTCAGGCTCTTTAGAGATTCATTGTCCATAATTACTAAGTTAATTCATATACATGACATATGTCATGACGTTTTGAATACATATACACTCGGCTAAGTCGGAAAATGCTAACCAGCTGCCGTTTTGCCAGTTTGTCTCGGATTTCAGGGTCATTGCATCCGCCATACCGCATTCCATGAATGGAAATGTAACCTGCTTCTGTTATTCATGGAGACGGTGCAGAATTAGGACACTTGGGACATGCCATACATGTTGTGTCCACCCTGAAAAGGGAACACAAGAATTGAAATAAGAATTTTCTAATTATTGTCTTACATTGGAAAAAAAGTTCTTACAAAAACTTACTTCTCTCTTACTATACAAATTCTGTCGTTCATATATCTTACTTTTACCTTGACTCTCATCAATGTTGGCCTATACCCATTTTGCATGGCGGGAGAATGATATGCCAATAGTACGTGCCTCCTCAAAAGGACAGATTGTCATACCGGCACAGCTTCGCCGGAAATATAAAATCAATAAAGGCACAAAACTGAATGTCCTTGACGGTGATGGTGAAATCATCCTGAGACCTGTTCTGCAGGATGCTGTTCACCAAGCCAGGGGGCTCTTCCGTGGCGGTGTTTCTTCACTGCAGGAGCTCATGAGGGAACGACATGAGGGAGGTGTATCATGAGCCAGCCCCTCGAAACCGATACACCCAGGAATATCGTCCTGGACAGTCATGCCCTTCTCTCTTTTCTGGAGGGGGACTCGGGAGCCGATTTTGTAGCCAACGCACTCGGGATGGCCGAGCAGGGCACGCTCAAGTGCCTTCTTACTATTGTCAACTGGGGCGAAGTATATTACAGCCTGCTGAGGGCCAAAGGGGATCGCCGGGCGCAGGAGGCAACCTTCGTGATCGATCAACTGCCAGTCGAGATTGTAAATATGGATTTGAACCTGGTCCAGCGCGCCAGCCGCTTCCGGGAGGAATACCGCATGCCCAACGGCCTCTGCTTCGCCGCCAGCCTGGCCCACAGCCTGAACTGCCCGGTAATGACCGGGGACGAGGCATTCAGAAGGCTGGAAGATGATATTCAGGTCCTATGGCTGAAGTAACCCTCCTCGGGCTGGGTGATCTACACGGCGGCGTCAAGTGGACTGATGAGCTGGCCTCGGCGGCCCACAGGGCAGATGCGATTCTGCTCTGCGGCGACATAACGACTTTCGGGAGCACTGAGGATGCGGGCGCGGTTGTGGACGACATTTACGCCTACTGCGACACATTGTTCGCTGTAGCGGGCAACTGTGATTCGGCCGCAATCGACCACTACCTGATAGAACGAGGGATTTCGTTAAACGGCCACGGCATGCTCTATAAGGACAGCATTGGCCTTTGCGGCGTATCTGGTTCTAACCGCACCCCGTTCAGGACACCCCACGAATTTACCGACCAAGAACTCTCCGCCACCCTGAACAGGGGCTGGGAACAAATCAAATCCGCCGCGATACGTATTGTGGTCCACCACGCTCCCCCATACAGAACCAGCTGCGTTAGGATGCGGCTCGGCCTTCATGTCGGTGTCCGCAGCCTTCGCTCATTCTGTGAGGATGAACAGCCCGAGCTCGTTCTGTGCGGTCACATACACGAAGCTCGTGGCCGTGACTCAATAAGGAATACTATCGTTGTCAACGGGGGTATGGCCGCAAGGGGGTATGGAACCCTCATTACCATAAAGGGGACCGAACTGGAGATAGAGCTGATTTAGTGTCTGTTATTCTTCCTCGGTTCCGATCGCCAGATCTTCCCGCTCACTATCTTCTTCCCCATGAAGCTTTATCCGCTGGACCCGTTCCTGGCGCCTTACCCTGCCCCCCAAGCTCTCCTGCTCCTCCTGGCGCTTGCAGTTCATGCAGAGGATAGCGGTGGGAATCGCCTCCAGCCGGTCCTTGCTAATCAGCTCACCGCAGTGCTCGCACTTTCCGTAGGTTCCATCAAGAACCTTCTCCAGGGAGTGGTTAATCTCCTCCAGCCCGCGTGCATCCTGCTCAATCAGCTTCGAGAGGTACTCCTTGTCATCAGACAGGGTAACTTCTTCCTCATATTCAGCGGCCCGGCTCTCGTTTATCTCATCGAGAGTGCCCTGAAGACGGCCAAGGGTATCCAGCTTACGCTTGCGTTCCTCAAGGATCAAACGGGTAAAATACTCACGTTCCTTCTTATTCACTTACTTCTTCCCTTTTGGCCAGCCCGGGGAATTTGGCCGGCAGATCGTTCACGTAATTAATAAAAGGACGCACTAATCTATCTGATTCCAGCCCGCTGTCCAATGGAATCCGTATCTGTGATTACTTGTTTTCCTCCCCCTCTTCGTCTACAACCTCGTAGTCCGCTTCGACAGCTTCCTCCGCCGCCTGTTCCTGGGCGGTTCCGCCGGGTTGTCCGGCATCGCTCGCCGCCTGCTCCTGAGCGCTCTTCTGGTACATCTCCTGCGCGGCCTTGTACCAAACCTGTTCCAGCTTCTCTGTGTTGCTGCGGATCGCCTCCGTGTTCTCACCCTTGAGAGATTCCTGCAGGTCAGAGAGGGCCTTTACGACTTCACTTCCAACTTCCGCTGAAAACTGATCCCGGTGCTCCTCCAGCTGCTGTTCCGTCGTGTAGGCCAGCTGCTCGGCACGGTTGCGTATCTCCACCCGCTCGCGCTTCTTCTGGTCCTCCTCCCGGTGGAGGTCGGCATCCTTCATCATCCGGTCGATCTCCTCGCGCGAGAGTCCACTCGAGGATTCGATCTTGATACTCTGCTCCTTGCCGGTCGCCTTGTCTTTTGCCGAAACGTGCATGATCCCGTTTGCATCGATGTCGAAGGTGACCTCGATCTGCGGCACACCCCTCGGCGCCGGCGGGATACCCATCAGCTGGAACCGGCCGATCGTCTTATTGTCCAGAGCCATCTCGCGCTCACCCTGGAGCACGTGGATATCGACCTGGGTCTGGCTGTCCGAAGCGGTTGAGAAGATCTCTGATTTACGCGTAGGGATGGTGGTATTCCTCTCGATCAGCCTGGTGAATACACTGCCAAGCGTTTCGATGCCCAGTGAAAGCGGCGTCACATCCAGCAGGAGAATATCACTTACTTCACCTGCCAGCACCCCACCCTGGATTGCCGCGCCCACGGCTACTACCTCGTCGGGGTTTACCCCTTTATGCGGATCTTTCCCGAACAGGTTCTTCACCAGCTCCTGGACCTTGGGAATCCTTGTGGATCCACCCACCAGAATGACCTCGTCAATCTCACCCTTGCCGATTCCCGCATCGGCAAGCGCCTGTTCGCACGGCCTCACCGTCCGTTGGAACAGGTCATCGTTGAGCGACTCGAATTTGGCCCGGCTCAAGGTCAGGCTCAGGTGCTTGGGACCGCTGTCGTCAGCAGTAATGAAGGGCAGGTTGATCTCGGTCTCCATGGTTGTGGAGAGTTCGCACTTGGCTTTCTCTGCAGCCTCCTTGAGGCGCTGCAGGGCCATCGGATCCTTGCGGAGGTCTATTCCTTCAGCCTTTCTGAACTCCTCTGCTATCCAGTCCATGACCCGCTGGTCTAAATCGTCACCGCCAAGGTGGGTGTCGCCGTTGGTGGACTTGACTTCAAAAACCCCGTCTCCGAGCTCCAGAATGGAAATGTCGAATGTACCACCACCGAAATCGAAGACAGCAATTTTCTGGTCTTTCCTCTCCTCAAGCCCGTAGGCGAGAGAAGCGGCGGTAGGCTCGTTGATGATCCGCTTTACGATCAGACCGGATATCTCGCCTGCATCCTTGGTCGCCTGCCTCTGGCTGTCGTTGAAGTAGGCAGGCACCGTTATAACCGCCTCGGTAACCTCCTCACCAAGGTAGTCCTCCGCGGTCTGCTTCATCTTCTGAAGGATCATCGCAGAGATCTCGGGAGGGCTGTACTCCTTGCCCCCCGCAAGGGCGCGAACGTCACCCGCGGCACCTTTCCTTACCTTAAAAGGTACTTCTTCGCGCTCCATTTCGACCTCGTCATAGGCACGCCCCATGAAGCGCTTGATACTGAAGATCGTATTGGATGGATTTGTAATCGCCTGGCGCTTTGCGGCCTGTCCCACCAGCCTCTCACCACTCTTGGTGAATGCCACCACGCTCGGCGTGGTCCGGCCACCCTCGGCATTTGTTATCACGGTAGGCTCCCCGCCCTCCATAACGGATACAACCGAGTTGGTCGTTCCCAGGTCAATTCCGATTATCTTACCCATAGTTTCTACCTCACTTTATTATCAGCACATTCCGGCTTACTTTACTTCGATCTCTATCTCCCGCTCCATGGCCTCTTCCGCCTTGGGCAGGGTGACAGTCAGCACGCCCTCCTTGTGTTTGGCGCGGATCTTGGACGAATCAACCGTCCTAGGCAGTGTGAAGGACCGGTGAAAAGAACCGTAGCACCGCTCGGTGCGGTGGTAAGTTCCCTCATCCTCGCTCCGCTCTACTTTCCTCTCACCCTTTATCGTGAGAATGTTGTTCTCATGGGTCACACTCACGTCTTTCTTGTCCACGCCCGGAATGTCCAGCGAGACGACGAACTCGTTATCGCGCTCTTCAACATCAACAGTGGGCACCCAGTCTCTTTCCACGGAGTGCCTCAAGCGCGGGCTTGCCATATCGTCAAACGGGCTGTTCACTTCGCGCTGAAGGTTCCAAAACGTGTGACCTCTGGGCTGCCATCTTACTAATGTCATCGTCAATTCACCTCCTTCGCCGCTTCACACGGCGCCTCGTCAATATTATATCTTTGTCTCATTCGTTTTTCTGTGAAATAGATACATCAAAGAGTATGCCAAAAGCAGAATAAAATAGATATTTTCTCATAACTTATTGAGGTATAATAAGTTAACCGGCCT
>JAGLTZ010000052.1 GCA_023135015.1 Candidatus Latescibacterota bacterium | reverse complement strand
GAGGAGCCGCGAAGAGTATGGTTAACCGGGCGGTGTCCGAACCCCATTCATCGATGAAAGGTCCAACGGGGACCACGTTGTTCTTCGACTTCGACATCTTGTCACCGAAGCGGAGCACCATTCCCTGCGTGAAAAGTGTCTTGAAAGGCTCTTTGTACCCCACAAGTCCCGTATCGTAGAACACCTTCATGATAAATCGGCTGTAAAGCAGGTGGAGGATGGCGTGCTCGATGCCGCCTATGTAATGGTCCACAGGCAGCCAACGGTCTACCTTCTCCCGCTCCCATGCCTTACAGTCGTTTCTGGCATCACAGTAGCGGATGAAATACCACGAGGAGTCAACAAATGTATCCATCGTGTCCGTTTCACGCCTCGCCCCACCGCCGCAACAGGGACACTCCACCTGTACCCACTCCTCTACCGCGGCAAGAGGGCTCTTACCTTTCGGCATGAAGTCGATCTCTCCCTCTGGAAGCAGAACGGGAAGGTCATCCTCGGGGACAGGCACGATCCCGCACGTCTCACAGTGGATCATCGGTATGGGGGCGCCCCAGTACCGCTGGCGGCTGATAAGCCAGTCCCTGAGACGGTATGTAACAGCCGGCCCCCCCTGCCCTTTCTCTTTCAGGTCAAGGGATATAGCTTCGATTGCGTCATCGACGCTCAAACCGTCGAAAGACCCGGAATTGACCAGAGTGCCGGGGCCCACATACGCATCGTCTTCAGGGGCATCGAATCCTTCTTCGGCTTCAACAACCTTACGGATTTCCAGCCCGTAGCGGCAGGCAAAGGCATAGTCCCGCTCGTCGTGGGCGGGCACTCCCATTACAGAACCGCCACCGTACGATTCGATTACGTAATCAGCTACCCAGATGGGAATCGATTCCCCAGTCGCAGGATTGAGCGCGGTAAGACCCAGGTCGACACCGTCCTGGATACGGTCAACGGCAGTTCGCTCTATCTCGGTCTTTCTGAGAGCCTCTTCGATATAATCCTTTACCGTTTCGTGATTGGGAGAGGCCTCCAGCAGGTATGTCATCCACCGGTGCTCGGGGGCCAGAACCATGAAGGTTGCCCCGAAAAGCGTGTCGGTACGTGTGGTGAAAACCTCCAGGACCGGATCGCTTTCATCCGTTCCTTCAGCAACCTTCTCTTTTGCTCCTTCCAGGAGCGGGAACTCTACGTTGGCCCCTTCGGATCGGCCGATCCAGTTCGCCTGCATCACCTTCACCCGCTCGGGCCAATCTTCCAGCAGTTCCAGATCTTCCAGGAGGCGCTGGGCATATTCGGTTACGCGGAAATACCATTGGGGCAGTTTCTTCTTTGTCACCGGAGTCTCACACCGGTAGCAACCACCGCCTTCCACCTGTTCATTGGCGAGTACTGTCTGGCAGCTTGGACACCAGTTGACGTTTGATGACTTACGATATGCGAGCCCCTGTTCGTAAAGGTGAAGAAAGATCCACTGGGTCCATCTGTAGTAGTCGGGGTTGCAGGTGGAGAGCTCGCGGTCCCAGTCGTACGAAAGCCCCAGCTTGTGGATGGTCTCCCGGTAGTTCTGGACATTCAGCAGTGTCAACTCGCGCGGGTCGGCTCCCCTTTCAATGGCAGCATTTTCGGCGGGCAGCCCGAACGAGTCGTAACCCATCGGGTGCAGAACAGACTTGCCTTCGGTAACAAGCAGCCTGGCCAGCAGATCCCCGATTACATAATTCTTCAGGTGTCCCATGTGGAGGTCCCCGCTCGGGTACGGGAACATCTCGAGGACATATACCCTTTCTTCGGCCTCGTCCAAGCCTTTGAAAAGACCCTCCTCCTCCCAGCGTTTACGCCACTTTGGCTCGATTTCAGTCGGGTTATATGTAGCGCTATCTTGTTCTGACATATTGTATTACTTAGTTATTCTAAAGTTATAGTTAAAGATGTTCACATTGCATTCGCTCAGGGGCGGTATCGGTACAGCATCCTTGGGTATGCTATTGTCTCTCTGAGGTGCTCGATTCCACAGATCCAGGTTACCGTGCGCTCGATTCCAAGACCGAAACCGGAATGGGGAACGGTGCCGTACCTGCGCAGATCGAGGTACCATTCGAAAGACTCCATCGGAAGCTGGTGCTCCTCAATGCGTTTTACCAGCTCATCGAGGTTATCCTCGCGCTGGGAGCCGCCGACGAGCTCGCCGTAGCCCTCCGGGGCGAGAAGGTCACAAGCCAGGGCGCAATCGGGCCGTTCTGGATCCCGGCTCATGTAGAAAGCCTTGATCGAAGCAGGGAAGTGGGTCACAAAGAAAGGTCTGTCGAACTGCTTTGCGAGCTCGGTCTCCTCGGGGCTTCCAAAATCGCCACCCCATTCGAAATCGAATCCGGCTTCCTGAAGACGGTCCACCGCTTCATCGTAGTGAATCCGGGGGAAAGGAGCTTCAACCACCTCCAGCTTTGCAACATCTCGTTGTAGTACATCCAGCTCTTCACTACAGACCGATACAACATCCCGGACGATAGACTCGACCAGCTGTTCGATCACCTCCATGTTGTCTTCCAGGTCATGAAAGGCCATCTCCGGCTCGACCATCCAGAACTC
>JAGLTZ010000051.1 GCA_023135015.1 Candidatus Latescibacterota bacterium | reverse complement strand
GCTTCAGGGCCTCCTGACCATCATAGGCTTTGAAAACCGAGTAATCCTTGGACTCCAGAAAGGATGACACTGCTTCACTAAAGTCCGTGTCATCATCCACAATGAGTATTTTTTTCGCTCCCGAAGTCATTTTGTACTCCTGTTCTCTTCTTCCTGATCCGCTTTCTCATGATAGGCCGGCAGACTCACGCGAAACGTGGAGCCGACATCGAGTTCACTCTCAACCTCGATGGTGCCTCCCATCTCGGTAGTGATTCTCTTACATATGGCAAGTCCCAGACCGGTCCCTGTGGTCTGACCGGAGGACTGACCCTTTACGCGAAAGAACTCGTCGAAGAGTGCTTGCCTGTACTTCTCAGGGATTCCAATCCCGGTATCGGCTACTGCAACTACGATCTGGTGGTCCTGCGCTTTGACCGAGACTGAAACCCGGCCCTCCGGCTTGTTATACTTGATTGCGTTCACCATCAGATTGTCAAAGAGGACGGCCAGGCAGTTTCGGTCTCCCTTAACGGGGTACTCATCTGCAGGCAGCTCGGCCTCGAGGGTAATGCCCTGTTCGGCGGCCATGTCCGCGTTGGCTTCCATAGTGTTCAGAATGATCGGCTTCAGATCAACCCTGAGTATCTCACCTGTGAGGGACCCGCTCTCCACCTTTGAAAGGGTCAGCCAATCCTTGATAATGGCCAGCACTTCGTCAGTTCGCTGAAGACACCGTTCAAGCCAATCTTGCCTCTTGGATGCTGTGTCAGGAGTGTCACCGAGCTGCTTTAGCGTATCCAAGTACTGATGAATTGCTACCAGCGGAGTTTTGAGCTGATGGGACACAAGTGTGACGAACTGCCGTTTAAGGAGCTCACGCTCTATCTCGAGCCTGTGCGACTCCTGCAGGAGTTGGCGATGTTCCAGTCCACGGTTGACGATTACTCGGAGCTCATCAGGAGAAAACGGCTTGGGCAGAAAGTCGTAGGCACCCAACTTTATCGCTTCAACTGCTGTGTCAATAGTCGCATATCCGGTGATCACAACGATAATGATGTACGGATCCATTTCGCTCACGCGGTTAATCACTTCCATACCGCTGAGTCCGGGCATTCTCAGGTCAACAACAACGAGATCCGGCTTCAGTTCAGTGACGCCTTCAAGTCCAGATACTCCATCCTCGAATGTCTCGACATGGAACCCGGCTTTTGACAGTATCTTGTTAACCGACAGGAGCACGGCTTCGTCATCATCTATAACAATTATCGATTTCTGCACGGCTGCTACTCCTGGATAACCTTCTCCAGAACATCCAGGAACGCAGGGATATCAAGCGGCTTGTTCATGTAGTAATTGGGGCTGATCACGTCCACGTAACCATCCGATATCGGGAAGCGTTCATCAGGGCTTGATTCTATGGAGGAAACCATAATGATGGGGGTTCTCTTGTATTCTTTGTAATCATCCAGGTGTTTGATTGCGTAATTGACGCTGTATCCCTCAGTCAGACTCTCCATCATGATGTCCAGTATGATGACATCCGGCTTATGCTCGATGAGTTTCTGCAGTCCGTCCTTTCCGGTCTCGGCTTCCACGACGGTATAACCATGACTCTCCAGAACGGATCTGACGGAAGCTAGAAAGTCCCGGTCATCGTCGATCAGTAGTATCTTCGACTTCGAGGTCATGTTCGGCTCCTTGCTGATAGTGTCAGCGATTTCACTGGACTTGTGCCTTCATCTCTGCGCCCTTACCTGACCCGATGACCGGTTTTTTGAGCGAATTTCCGTATCAAAGATACGAGTTCATCTGAGCTTGTCCCTTTCACCAGGAATGCATCGGCCCCGGCAGCTTCGGCCTCATGGGTAAATTCTTCATGCAACGTCATCACAAGTACTACAATTTCCGGCCAGCGCTGCTTGATCTGCAAAGTAGCTTCAATGCTGCTCTCTGCCGGCAAGAGGTCGCACATGAGAATCACCTCGGGATGACTTTCCCCCGCCATTGTTACGGCATCATGGGCGGTGGCCGCTTCGGCGATCACCTCTATGTCCTGAAAAGTCGACAGGAAGGCTTTCAATGCTCTGCGAGGTTGCTCCTTAACATCAGCGACCGCAACCCTGATTGATTGTTCCTGCCTGCCAGGTGGGGCCATTTCACTCTCCATTTCCAAGGCACAGGCAAGATTGAGGATCCTGGAATAATCCACATCAGGGAGAAGGATGGTCTTTACTACGTATTATGTGCAGGCCTGCTACGTGGAATGTTGTACCTCGGCTTCAGGATTTTGAGCGTTCAACGTCCTCCAGTGAGGCTATGCCGTATCGCAGGGCATAGAGTGCAGCTTGCGTGCGGTTAGCCAGATTCAGCTTTGCGAGTATGTTGCTGACGTGAGTACGGGCGGTTGCTTTGCTGATATACAGACGGTCGGCCAGTTCTTCGTTGGTGAGACCTTCAGCCAGCAGACGGAGAACTTCGGTCTCCCTTTCCGTCAGAGGCTCAACAGGTGGCCAGTCCTTATTATCGTGAGAGAACTCCCGGAGGAGCCGGCGGACAATGGCAGGTGTGAGGGTTGATTCTCCTTTGGCCGCTCGACGGATAGCCTGCAGCAATTCTTCAGGTCCGGTGTCCTTGAGCAAATACCCCTGTGCACCGGCTTCTACGGCAGGGAAGAGCTTATCATCAGTGCTGAAGCTGGTAAGTACAAGGATATGCATATCGGGTTGTTCAGTCATGATCTGACGTGTGGCCTCGATACCATTCATCTCGGGCATCATCAGGTCCATCAGTATTACGTTTGGAGAGAACTGCATAGCCTTCTGTACTGCCTCTCGCCCGTTTACCGCCTCGCCCACAACCTCAATGTCCGGTTCCGTTTCCAGAAAAGTACGGATACCCTTCCGCACGATAGCATGATCGTCAACAATAAGTACCGTGATCCGGTCATCTTCCATGGCTCACTTCTCTCCGTTTAGAAGCACTTCCACTCTGACGCTCGTGCCGTGTCCTTGCCGGGCCGTCACCAGAAGCCTGCCATTCAATTGCGCGGCGCGCTCCTCCATGCCGCGCAGACCCAGCCCGCCTTTCTTCTTTCCCGTGTCAAGGTCGAAGCCACGACCGTTGTCCTCTATTTCAAGAACGACGTCCGACCCTGACTGCCGCAATGAAACGGAAATCCTGTCGGCATTTGAATGTTTCAGGGCATTATTGAGCGCCTCTATGGCAATACCATAGAAACCTTCCTCGAGTTTATCTGGTAACAGCCCGATCCCTTCACATTCAAACGTGGTAAGAATGCCGACGCGTTCTTCTACGGCTGCCAGGCGAGCTTGAAGTGTGGGTACAAGCCCTTCTTCCTCTAGAAAATGAGGTCGGAGTTCAAAGACCAGAAGCCTCATCTCGCGGAGAGCAGCAAGTGCCGTATCCCTGATCTCGGCCAGATTCTCAATGGCTTTTGATACTTTAGATTCGGATAGAAGCCTCACAGATGCTTCAGCATATAGCGTAACAGCGTAGATGGATTGGGTTACCGAGTCATGCAAATCGCGGGCCAGCTTCTGGCGTTCGTCCAGAACTGCAAGCTGTTCATGCTGCTGGCTCAATCGGGCATATCCGAGAGCTACGGCCGCCCAATCAGCGAACATACCGATCACCCGGATGTCATATTCCTTGAATCCTCCGGTACTATTTACCAGCAGGAGTATTCCCACTGCATTGCTCCTCACACGCAATGGAGCAATGAGCAACGAATTTATCTCCTTTTCAATTGCAGGAGTACATCCATCAATCTGAAGATCATTAAGCAGCAACGGTTCATCAGGCAATAATGGACCTGATTCAGGCCAGACAGCGCGGAAGATGAAATCGGGTCGCACTGAAGCATCATCCAGGCCCAGGGCCACCTTAAACCTTTCATTCTCATCTAGAAGTAAGACTGCGGAACCCCCGGCTCCGGTGAGCTGCTGTGCTTCAGCGCACACAATTCTCAGCACCGCTGGAAGATCCTGCCTTTCGAGGAGATTCTCGGTCAGTTGAAGGGGGTTCCCAATATACTCCCCGTGGAGGTCGATATAGCGCGCAGCAACAAGGCGGATGCAGGCAAACAGACGCGTAATCGCTTCCGAAGCGAGTAAAGGATCGGTCGGATAGGCTTTTAACACATAGGGAACTACTACTTCATTCAGCAGAACCAGGGCCTGCACAACTTCACTCATTCTGAGGTCACGTTGCAGCCGAATCCGGCTCACCTCATCCGCCAGGGTATCTATCGAGTTGCAGGAATCTGTTTCAAGGGTCCGGATAAAATGAGATATCGCACTTGATGCCCATGAAAGCATCTCATCATGAGCTTCTTGTGTAAAGTGAAGGCCCTGAATCCCGCGAAGCTTATCGACCCAGGCTGAGGCAATTTCATCACGATGCCGGTCAAGTATATTAGCCAATTCCCGATCGGTGTGTATTATCGCTCCACACTGATCTTCCTCAACGGGCATAGCATGCACTCCACGACCTCTTGGTCTCTGAACTAGCCATATATCAGTAACTTACTCTAGTTTCTGTCCGGAAACGGCTCTTTTGCGCAATTACGGCGTCAATCTGCCGGAGTTGCTCGCCGGCAACAGCCGGACTCGCGGTCCAAACTACGGACTCTTGTGCGACGTACAGTTACTTTTCAGGCGGGATGTACTTCCTATACGCGTTTACGAGGTCTCCATCCCTGTTGCGGTTCAGATCGCTTCGCCGGGCCATCATCCTCTCGACCTCTTCAACCGTTTTCGGTATGCCTTCGCTGAGGCAGATCAGACCATTTTCTGTGAAAGCGTATGAGTCCTCGATGCGAACACCGATGTTCTGGTACTTGCCCACCGCAGGCGCAATCGTGGCCCGCAGAGCATCCGCCTCCGCACCCTCGCCCAGCATATCCAGAACATTCGGTCGTACATATATACCGGGTTCGATCGTGAAGCAGGATCCCGGCACGATATTGGGCGGCATCGAGTCGTGCACTACCAGCCCGATGCCGTGCCCCAATCCGTGGAAGAAATGAAGCCTCAGCTGGCTGCCACGCCCTCCCGGCATCGTTGCCTCGGGCGATTCGATCAGCCCCAGGCGCGCCAGACCCTCGGCCAGCACACGGCCTGCGGCAGCAGACAGATCTGAGTAGGGCGTGCCCTCTACTTCCGCCAGTTTGCGTGCTGTTTCGTGCGCTTCGAGCACTATCTCGTAGATCTCGCGCTGCTCCCGGGTAAATCGTCCGGTGATCGGGATCGTACGGGTCACGTCTGCGGTGTAGCCGAAGTACTCAGCCCCGACATCCATGATCATCACATCGCCTGCCTCCATGAAACGGTTGTTTACGCTGTAGTGGAGAATCAGGCTGTTAGGGCCGGAGCCGACGATGCTGGAGAAGCCAGGCCGCTGGGAACCGTAGCGCTGGAAGGTATATTCGATGGCGGCCTGAACCTCGAATTCATTCATCCCCGGCTCAGTCACTTTCATCGCCTCGATGTGTGCCAGCCGGGTGATATCACCGGCCACTTTAAGCAGTTCGATCTCTGAATCTGACTTTAAAGAGCGCATCTCGCGCAGCGCACGGCCTGCATTTACAAACCGGATCCCCTCGTATGATGTCTCCCCCATGACGGGACGTCCGGCGAACCGCTCCATCTGTTCGATAATTGAAGCGACAGTTTCATCCCTGGTCGGACTCGAGGTCGACACAACTGTCCTGGGTGCGCCACGCAGCACTTCTCTCAGAACCGCATCGAAGTCCTCCAAGGATCTTACCTCCATTCCTGTCCGGACCCGCGCCCCCTCCTCGCTGATCCTGCCAGCTTCCCAGCTGGCAAGTGCAGGGTCGCTGCCGCGCAGGAAGAGAACTTCCCTTGCCGACCCTTCCTTCTGCAGCATCAGAAGTATTACATTCGATTCCCCAATACCCGTAAGGTAATTGAAGTTGGGATCCTGGCGGCCGGAAGGTCCTACATCGGCCTTGAAGAGGTACAGGCCATCTCCGAGCATCGACCGCAGTCCGCTGCGCCGGGCTGCGTACTCC
>JAGLTZ010000050.1 GCA_023135015.1 Candidatus Latescibacterota bacterium | reverse complement strand
AAGCCTGAGAAGAACCAGTAGCGGAATCGTACCCTTAGGCAGTGAGCCTATCCTCACCGGCCGAAATGTCTTTTGCCCATATACTGATGCCGCGGAAAAGATGCTTCTCTACTGGATTGTGCAGGAAAACGAACGTGAACTCTGGGTGACGGAGCTAAGCACGGGAGAAAGGAAGAGATTGGCCTGGGGCCGTGGGCCGGTTCTCGACTCATCGAGACGAGACGTTTACTACTTTCGCGATGACAAATTGATGAGGATCAGAAACTGGCCCGACGCATTCGAAAAACAGCTTATTGAAGAAATAATCGCTGTACTTCCCAGCGGTGTTATTGGAGGAGGATTTAGCCGCTCCGTCGCAGTGGGTGATGATGCAGCCTACGCCGTTCTTCACCAAACATCTGTGGGCAGTATAATAGTGGGCAAATTACACCTTCCCTCTGGAAGGAATTGAATCAAACGGCCGGCGGGATCCGCCCGACCAGCCGTATCGATTCCCTATTTCTCCGCCGCGGCCTCCACGGCCTTCATAACGCGCAGCAGGTTACCGCCCCAGAACTTATTGATGTCCCTCTCGGAGTAGCCGCGGCGCATCAGCTCTACGGTAAGGTTCGGGAGCATCGAGATATCTTCAAGGTTTTCCACCCCACCACCACCGTCGAAATCGCTGCCGAAGCCGACATGGTCGATTCCTATCAGTGCCACCGCGTAATCGATGTGCTTCATGTAGTCATCGATGGTAGCGGGGGCAGTCGGGTAAAGCCGGCGAATCTCGCCCCACCGCTCCATATAGGCGCTGCGCTGCTCATCGGTCAGGTTCCGGCGGTCCCCGAACTCACGCCGCAGCTCCTCCAGGGCCTTGTCCCTCTCAGGGTTGGGGGGAGTGGGCCGGATGAAAGACCCGAGCGGGATCAGTTGGATGACACCGCCGTTCTCCTTCAACTTCAGAAGCATCTCGTCGCTCAAATTCCGGTCGTGTTCGTTTATACCGTCGCAGGAGGAGTGTGTGGCTATGACCGGGGCTCGTGAGATCTCCACCACATCGAAAAATGTCTGGTCCGATATGTGGGAGCAGTCGATCATGACCCCCAGGCGGTTCATCTCAGCCACGACCTGGCGACCGAAATCAGTCAGCCCGAAATCCTCCCTTTCCCGACGCTCGGTTGAGGAGGCGCAGATCTGGTTGTCACTGCCGTGGGATAGGGTCATGTATCGCATGCCACGGTTATAGAAATCCTCCACATTCCGGATGTCGGTGCCGATCGGGTAACCATTCTCAACTCCGATGAAAATGGCCCGTTTCCCCTCCCTGTGGAGCCGTTCGGCGGCGGCGGCGGTGGCCGCAAACTCGGCGTGGGGGCTGGCGTCCGCCGCGGCGTGGATCCAGTCGAAGAGGGCTATGGCCAGGGTATGCACTCTCTCGTAGCCTTCGGATGTGAGTGGACCCTGACCCGTATAGACCGCCAGAAATACTGCATCTGCACCTCCTTCGATCATACGCGGAATATCCCAGCAACCACTGTCATGCCTTTCATCGGCATTCCATTCAGGATCACGCAGACCCCTGAGGGGTGAGTCGAGGTGAGTATCAGCAACCCATGCCTCGTTGTGGATCCGCGGCGCTTGGGCCTGAATCTGCTCTTCGGAAAGCTGACCCGTGCAGGCAGCGAGCAGGCTCCAGGCCGCGATAATAGCTGCCGGCAGGATCACACAACATGTTGAGATACCACTGATCTTTACCCATTTCCATGTCGCGGAGGTTGGTGAAGTGGTCATTTGGGCACATCTCCTCTTCTGGCCGTCACCGGCCGTGGCTTGGATCCCGCTGCTTATAGACGATACACCGCATACCACAGCATTATTCATCCCTATCCGATGTTTACTCCGCCAGGCATCCCCGGGTCAACTCCGACAATAGAATTGGCCAACCTGCCCTATCGTCTATCGCGTATCTGCCGACGGTCAACAATGAATCGTATGGAATGACAGCTTTCGGCTATTCAAAGCATGTTTTTTATTGAATATGGAATGAGTAGTAATTCCTTCTTAAACAAGATGATTTCTACCCGTCATCATCATATCGCCCCTCTTCTGATATCCATCGCGGTTATAACCGCCCTCCCCCCTATTGCAGATGCCCAGCAGTCAGGGCGGATCGAGGGCATCGTTCTCGACACCGAGTCACGCACACCCCTGATCGCGGTCAATATCTTCCTCAAGACATTGAGGAACGGGACCTTTACCGACAGGGAGGGCCGGTTCCGGCTGGTGAACCTCCCGGCTCTGGAAGATTACCTGGTAGTCAGCCACATTGGACACCAGACGAAGGAGATTCCCGTCACGCTTGCGGCCGGCGGAACAGAACATCTCGAAATCCTTCTGGATCCTCACAAGATCGATATGGAGCATGTGGTAGTAACAGGGCATCGCCGCTCGGTTTCGGAATTCAGAACAGAGAAAGCGGTAACTGTAACTGGGGAAAGTGCTATTGCCACACGCCCTGCTGGCAGTACTGCCGACGCCCTGCGGGAGGTGACTGGCGTACTCATCCAGAAGACCACAGCCGGTCACGGCACCCCGATAATACGAGGTCTGATCGGAAAGAACATCGTGCTCCTCTATAACGGTGTACGGCTGAACAAGCCCACCTTCCGTTCCGGAGGCAATCAATACCTGAGCACGATTGACGCAGAAGCGCTGACACGCATTGAGGTAGTAAGGGGACCGGGATCAGTTCTGTATGGATCGGATGCGGTCGGTGGTATGGTCAATACGATCACGCATCCTCCCTCCTTTACCGACGGAGAGGTGCACTGGATGCCTCGGGTACGGTTCCGGTTCACATCGGCTGATATGGGACGAGGTATTCACCTGGGAATGGAGAGGGCCGGCCCCTCGGTTTCGGCGCGCTTAGGCATAACCGCACGGTCTCTGGGAAACCTGAATCCCGGCGGTGCAATCCCGGTTCACGATCCGACCGGCTATGACGAAGCAGGTGGACACGCGATAGTGGCTTTCAAGCTCTCAGAACAGCAGACGCTGCGTTGCGACCTGCTTCAACTTACACAGAATGAAGTGCCCAGGTTCGATCAGTACGCCAATGGCAGTCACCAGACCTACCTTTACGACCCGCAAAAGCGGTTCCTCGGCATGGTGGAATATACCCACAGAAATCCGACGGCGTGGTTGAACAGCCTGCAGTGGAATATCTCTTGGCAGCGTGAGCACGAAGGCCGCATACAGCGCCGGATCGTGGACGGGGCCCCTTCCGCCAAACTGCGGGTGGACGATGACACGATCACAACCCTCGGCACCTTCATCCAGGCCACTTCACTTGCGGCCAGTCGGCACGCCCTGCGCTGGGGGCTGGAATACTACCACGACCGGCTGTCGAGCGGACGCACCGAGACTACAGTTGACACTACGATCGTGAAACGGGGCGCCTATCCGGACGATTCCCGTTTTCGGCAGATGGGGATATTCCTGAGCGACGACATCATACTCAGTCCCTGGACCGACCTTACTGCGGGACTGCGTTTCAGCAACATCTGGTACCGGGCCCATCTGGAACCACCCTACGGTCTCACTGTAAACAGCTTCAGCAACCTGACCGGTAATATCGGCATCAGCCACCTATTGCGCCCTTGGCTTAACCTGCTGGCATCTGTCAGCCGAGGATTCCGTGCCCCCAATTTCAACGATACCGTGGTCCTGAAAACCAGCAGCAACTGGGTCGACGCCCCCAACCCGGACCTCGAACCTGAGTTGAGCACCAACCTCGAATTCGGTGCGAAGATGGAATGGAATCACAACGATGTAGAGGCCTTCGTCTACTACACCTCACTGGAGAACATCATCGACCGGCGCCAGGGAATGTATGACGGCCTGCCCTATCTGGATGAAAACGAAAACGGCGTGCCCGATCCAGGCGAGCCTGAAATCAGGGTGAAGGAGAACCTGGGTGATGCCTATATCACCGGCGCGGAACTGCAGGGTCTCTTACATCTCGGGGAACGCTGGAGCGTGCGAGGCAACGTCTTCTACACCTATGGACAGAATGCCACCGCCGATGAACCGATGAGCCGCATACCGCCGCTTATGGGGCTTGCAGGTATCAAATGGCAGAGGGAAGAAACCACGGCAGAGATATTCGTGAGGGCCGGGGGGGCACAGCACAGGCTCTCCACACGTGACAATGATGACAGCCGCATCGATCCTGGTGGAACTCCCGGG
>JAGLTZ010000005.1 GCA_023135015.1 Candidatus Latescibacterota bacterium | reverse complement strand
CGTAAGAGAGGCCATGGCGGGCATATCTTTCAGGCGTCCCAGGTACTCCACGCCGGTACTGATGGTATTACTCCGTTCTTCCCTCAGCTCCGCCGCATTCCTGATGATCCGCTGGTCGCCTTCGAGTCCGCACAGATGCAGGTCCTCACTGTATGTCTGGGGGGGTTTGAAGCCGGTGGTATAGGCTCCGCGGAGCAGGAATCCTCCGCCGAGATCGAACTTGCCGTTTAAACGCGGACTGATGATCCAGTCGGAGAGCTCGGAATGTTTGTCCAGCCGCAGGCCGAAAACGAACTCGATCTCCTTTTCCGGTCCGATATGGAGGTTGTCCTGAACGAAAAGGCCGGTATTGGAATAGGCATCGTCTATGTAGTATGCGGTCTCGGCCGCGGTTCTGTCAGTAAGCCCATCGTATGAATATTGGCTTCCGAAAGTCAGGAGGTGAGCACCGATCATATAGTTCGCCTGCATACCGACCAGGTGAAGTGGGTTGTCACTCTTGCCGTAGAAGGCCAAGGCGTTAAGCTGGTCCTCGGGAGTCTCTCCATCCAAGCCGCCGAAGTATGACCTACGGTTTATAATCGAGTAGGAGTAATACAGCCGGTAATCGAAGGCCGGTCCTGTCCGCTGAGCCCACCTGATACTGCCCCCGGACCGCCAGTGTTCGATCCATTCAGCGATGTCCGCTTCATGGACGGGAAGGTCGAACTTGTTCCCTCCCCGTCGTTCTTCATGGATGTGATGGAAGGAGACGAGAAACTCCGATTCCAGCTGGGGCTTGTAATACAACTTGAATCCCACGGATTCGTTCTTGAGTGAGCCCAGCTCGCTGTACCCGTCGCCGTTGTGATCATAGGGGCTGCGCCGGCGTGTTGAGCCGAATACATAGGCCCCGGAAGTGCCGGTACTGTTCACCGTTTCGGCCACTGCGCTCAGGTGCGGATCTGGTATACCGCCGGTGGAGTGGTGACGGTATTGAATCCGGACCTGGTTCGTCATCGGACGGCGTGTGATCATGTTGATGACACCGGCAACTGCGCCGGCGCCGTAGAGCGCAGATCCTCCGCCTTTGACGATCTCGATCTGATCGACCATCTCCTCGGGGAAGTGTTCAAGGCCGTACACACTGGCTAGACTGCTGACGACTGGATCGCCATCGATCAGTATCTGGGAGTACTTGCCCTGCATACCGAGAATGCGGACCTGCGAGAAATTACAATTCTGACAGTTGTTCTCGACCCGGACGCCGGTATGGAAGCTGAGCGCTTCGGCCAGGTTGGGTGCCTGTCTACGCTCAATAAGGATCCGCGGGATGACTTCTGTGCGCACGGGCGTATCTTCGAGGAGGTGTGGTGTTGCCGTACCTGTCACCACGACCGTACCTATCTCCATGATCGTCTGCTCCAGGGCGAAGTTCAGTGAGTCGGTCTGACCCGCCCTGACCGTGACGACCTGGTGCCCTTCTTTATAGCCTATTACCGTGGCTACGATATGTATCTCTCCGGCCCGCAGGTTCAGGAGCCGATACTCTCCCTGCATGTTGGTAAACGTTCCGATGGTCGTGTGCTCGACCATTACATTAGCGAAGACCAGCGGTTCTCTCGTTTCTGCGTCTACCACTCTTCCTGTTATCGTGCCTGTCTGTCCCGACTGTGCGTGCACTGTCGGCTGCCAGATCAGCAGCAACCCGGTTATCAGCACCGGAATGATGCGATTAAGCGACATTGGAATCCTCTCAGCTGTGTTGGCCAATCTCTATCCAGGTACACCGCGCTTCCTATCCGCACCAGACAGGATCCACGGCCATACCCGGCGCCGGAATAATCTAAGACCGGTGTCTGGGGACCGTACCTATCTGTTCAAACGGGGTTTCAGGAAGCAGGAGGAGCCCTGATAGGGCAGGAGGATATGTGATCGCACTCCGCGTGGAACTCTGATTCGAGCGGAAGAGGAAGAATAAGTGTGACGTCACTGAGCCCGGCAACCACCTGTTCGGCGATCGGTATCTCCTGGCGCTTTTCCTGGGACAACTGATGCCAGACACAGGCCAGGCAATCGTCCCGCTCGATCAGATCCGTATGGTTGTGGAACAGGTCGACAGCCGCAGTCACGGGACAATAAACGATCAGGAGGCCGATAGCAGTCAGCTTGATCGCTCTTATGAATCGTGCGTGAGGTACCATCGTTTGAGTCGATCGGTGTGCCTTACAGTTGTCGTCCGGCAAAACCCTTATCCGACATCGTAACAATATAAGTATCCAAATGCAGGCAAGTAACCCAATCCACTCTCTTTAGCTGGATTCAGACTGCCACACATAGTTGTCCCTCGCCAAAACTCCAGCCAACCTTGTACACACTAAGTTTATCGCAACTGAAGGACGTTTGCTGCTGCTATTAATATAGATTCTATGCGAGTGGATGGAATATTAGCGAATGACAACTGAAAGGATCCTTGGACTGAGTAACCAAGGACCTGAATCTCAGCTATTTATTGGAGGAATCCTTCTGCCCATTCGGCAAACTGTTCAACCTGTGCGGTGTATCTCCTCGCCTCATCGATTGACGCCATTCGGAAATCATAGTGTATGCGGCCCTTCTGGCCGATTAGGCGCTGCAGGCGATCCAATTGTCCTTTCTCAGCACGCTCACCCATTGCCTGTTTCAATGTCTGTGGAAGAGTAGCATGATCCTTGGCGTTTTGAATTCCACCCAGTCGTATTGACAGAGCATCAGCATATGCGATCAGGGCCAGCACGGCATTCGACATAATCGGATTGCCGCTTTGCCCCTCTTCTGCCATATCGAGCGATTCTCTCGCTGCACGGAGAAACGCTCTACCTTGAGCATATCGACCTTTCCACAAACTCCGATCTATCTTCTTCCAATTTCCCCCTCTAACCATTCTCAATCTCCGTTGCTGAAGATCCAAAGAGAGTAATGGAATCCTCCTTTAGAGATGCCCATCTGTCAGGCTGTCCCTTGATAAGTTCCATGATATCGCTGGCAGAAAGAACAACCACTGACGGGAAGATTGACCATGCCGACGCGAATAAAAGCATATTCTGAAGAGCGTCCACCGCATCCTGAATAGAATCTTCATCCTCAATAATCAGCATTAAATCAACATCACTTCCCACCGAGTCCTCTCTGCGAGCCACACTTCCGTAGAGCCAGATAGCAATGGGTTGAGGAGAACGTTTAGCTGCAAATTCGCGCACTTGCTGCAGTACGATATTCACCCTCTCCTGCTCAACCAGGAATAGGTTCTGTAAACCCTCATTCAAAATGTTCGACTTGTTCAACCGATAGAGAACCGACCGCCCCGAACCGAGCATTTCTACAACACCTGACTCTAAAAGTCGAGCCATGGCTTGCTGTGTTCCTGGATAGGAAAGACCGGTTCGATCCACTATTAGCGACATCGGCATTTCTGCTCCATGCAAGCTTAATTCGCGCAGGATTCGGATTGAAGCCACAGTTCCCAAAATGCGGTCGAACGGATTGTAGAACATGCTGGTAGCATTGCCAGGGGGTCTCATATCTTGGCTTCCTGTTTTGGTTTCGAGGAGTACAACAAATATTATATGATGTAACTTGATAATGCAACTATAACTTAACTAGTATAGTTATAACTTAGTTATTCTACTTATAACTTATTTACGATAGCGTTGTCTAACCTGCATTTTCTATAATTAACAACAACCAGCTTCAGTGCTCTCCTGCAGCTGAGCCCCATCATGTATCTTGGACCCAGTATCCGAGGCACTTCGGAGCATGAAATCAGAACCGAGGATCCAGGATGCGCGGCCTTATTGCAGCTCGAGCTTCTCCCTGTCGAAGTGGGGATTGATCTGGATCTCGTCCGCAAAGATCCAGGCCAGCCCTCCGGCCCCCGGATGCCATGCAGGTAGTGTGCCGATGTTCTTCGCGAGCACGCGTACGTATCGGGCGAAAACACCTGACAGCTCAGAGTAGTAGGTCTCGGTCGAGGCGGGCCTATCGCCATCAGGAACAGGTATCGTGAAGGTGGCCACGGTCTCGTATTCCCTGCCATCCTTGGAGACGAAGAAGGTTACCTCCGTGGGCAGCATGATCCAGCTCCCGATCTGCTGCAGGAATCCTGCCCTGATACTCTGCACTTCGATCTCGCGACCGAGGTCGATCACCGCATCAAGGTCATCACCATTGAAACCCTGCCAGCGGCCATCGGTGTAGTCCGTT
>JAGLTZ010000049.1 GCA_023135015.1 Candidatus Latescibacterota bacterium | reverse complement strand
ATTCGGCGCGGGACGTCTTGCCCGGATAGGGATAACATCAGGAGCTGTATGCACGAGCGGCAACTACTCCCGCTTCTTCGAAATCGAGGGGGTGCGTTTCAGCCACATAATCGACCCGCGCTCCGGAAGGCCTGCCACCTCCACGACATCGGTTACGGTGGTAGCCGGAACAGCCGTGGAGGGAGACATCTGGGCCACCGCCCTTAGCGTGCTGGGGCCCCAGGGGATGGAACAGCTGCCGGTGGGGATTGAAGCGTTTCTGGTCGTAGGGGAAGAGGAGGATTTCAGGCTCTACACAACACCAGGGTTCCGGGCTCTGTATCAGGAGGAGCCTTAAGGACACTAATCAGACCTATCCGCGCCACTCCGTGTCGTCTACGGTGGTTTTGAAATCGGCCTCGATTCGCTCCGGCAGCTCCTCTTCAGCGACCGCGACCAGATCAGCTTCTGTCGGCTCACCGACAAAAACAAGGCTCTCCCTTTTGCACTTGTCGAGGATAGCTTCGAAGTCGATATCATCCCCGTAATCCTCGTAGCTGATTACCGGCAGGTGGCCATCCATATCCATCAGATCGGTTTCGCGCACGCAGGCCTTGCAGCCCAGACACCCCACCTTGCAGACCTCACTGACGTCCTTTCCGAAGTCCTCGTTGGAACACTTGACCACGAGCATCCGAGAGGCCTTGAAAGGCACCATAGTTATTATGTTGCGAGGACAGACCAGCGAGCAGGCTTTGCAGCCGGTGCATTTCAGATAATCGACAGTAGCCACTCCGTCGATCATATGGATCGCATCGTAGTCGCAGACCTCGACACAGTCGCCCAACCCCAGGCAGCCGAAAACGCAACCCTGATAGCCGGCGACCAGGTTTGCTCCAGCGCAGGTCATCTCGCCCTCGTAATCAGCCTTCAGAAGGCGGTCGTCCCAGCGGGCTGCGCAGTTGACCACAGCCTTGTAGGGCCATGTCTCTTTCAGTTCTATACCCATGGTCTCGGCGATGTTGCTGGCACAGCTCACACCGCCCGGACCGCACAGGGTTATGTCGACCTCCTCCCCGCCGGCGACGGCTTCCGCGTATGCACCGCAGCCTATATAGCCACACCCTCCACAGTTCACGCCCGGCAGTATCATGTTGAGTGCCTCCACCCTGGGGTCTACCTCCACGTGGAACACCCGGTTGGCCCAGCCGAGCACCCACCCCATCCCCACAGCAAGAAGAGCAAGGATGACCGCGGCCAGAATCAGAGTGACGGTGCCAAGCACGGGTGAACCTCCCTACCCGCCCACAAGGGCGGTTATTGCACGCTCCACACCCCTGTCCACACCGGTAAAGCCCATGAACGCCATGGCCATGATGCCTGCCACGATCAGAGCAATACCGGCGCCCTTCAGGGACCTGGGGACGTCACACAGATCAAGCTCGGCTCGGATGCCCGCCATCAGGGAGATCGCAATCGTGAA
Organism: Candidatus Latescibacterota bacterium; assembly: GCA_023135015.1. Taxonomy (GTDB): domain Bacteria; phylum Blakebacterota; class Blakebacteria; order Blakebacterales; family Blakebacteraceae; genus JAGLTZ01. The sequence continues at coordinate 2,849 of JAGLTZ010000049.1, read as the reverse complement.
TCCCACGCCGCCGCCGATGGCCAGCGTCAGGGCCTCGCCGAGCCCCCATAACCGGGTCGGATCCTGCAGGTGCTTCATTATTTCCAGGCAGGCGAACAGTATCGCGCAGTTGGTGGTGATCAGAGGCAGGAATACACCGAATGAATCGTAGAGCGGTTGGAAGAACTTGCGCACATACATCTCGACGAACTGTACCGAGGAGGCTATCACGAAGATGTACATGATGTAGGAGAGCACCGAGAGGTCGACCGTCGTATCGGGGCTGCCCCCTACCACTCTCCAGACCCAGACCGGAATCGGAGCCTCGGGCCGCAGGATGAAATAAGTGAAGGTCCAGCTCAGGAAGGAGGCGATGGTGATAACGAAGATCACTGCCAGGCCCATCCCGAAGGCGGTATCGACCCGCTTGGATACGCCCAGGAAGGGACAGATGCCCACGAAATAGTGCAGCACGAAGTTATTGATCAGTGCCGCACTGATGAAGATGAGTATGATCGAGCTCAGCGTTTCCATTCCTCCACCTATCCCCCTGCCCTGGCTCGCCTGCGCGAGCGCCACTGCCCGTACCATTCCGCCCCGCCGAGCAGCAGGCCCAGTGTCAGGAACGCCCCTGGAGGCAGTACCATGATACCCCAGGCCGGCCAGCCCTCGCCCAGGACCTGGAGGCCGAACCAGGTACCGGAACCCAGGATCTCTCGTACGGTCGCAATGCTGGCCAGCGCCAGCGCGAATCCCAGTGACATGCCCACACCATCCGCTACCGCTACACGTACACTCTGTTTTGAAGCACAGATCTCGACGCGCGATATGATCAGGCAGTTGACGATTATCAGCGGCACGTAAGGACCCAGTTCCTTGCTCATCTCGTACAGGTATGCCGCCAGGAAGCGATCCACGATCGTCACGAAGGTCGCGATGGTCAGTGTGAAGACCAGGATGCGCAGATGCGGTTTTAGCAGCCCCCGGATCAGCGAGATGATGATGTTGGCGAGGATGAGCACGAACGCGGTGGCTCCCGCCATCGTAATTGCCGGCTTCATACCGCCGGTCACCGCCAATGTGGGGCACATTCCCAGCAGCTGCCGGTAGACGGGGTTCTCCGGCAGGATACCGTTGATGAACCGCTCGAGTGCCGTCGGCTGGTCCTGCATCACTTCCGGGCCCCTGCCCCGCTGCTGTTGTGCGCCAGCAGGACTTCTCTCAGGTTGTCGATTGCCGAGTTGATTGTGTCGGTGACACTCTCAGATGAGATGGTCGCACCGGTCAGTGCCTGAATCTCGTTCTCCTCCCTTGGGTCAGTCTTGACCACCACCAGCGGTCGATCCGCAGGCTTACCCCTGAAGCGATCCCGGAAGTCCTCGCCCTTGATGTAATCACCGAGGCCGGGCGTTTCTTTCTGGGCCAGAACGTACATTCCAGTGATAGTGGTGAGATCGACATCCTGGCCTATCAACAGCTCGATACGGTCTGCGAAGCCCTGACCCTGGGCCGGGATCACCCACCCCTTGTGTTTGCCGTCAGTCGTGAATGCCTTATACACCCTCACATCACTGCCGCTCCGGCTCTGAACAATCAATTCTTCGGTCATATCCCGATCGGAGCCGGGCACCAGCACGGGGATCACGCTGTAGGTCTCATTCCTCTTGTTCTCGGCTATCCTGGGGCCGAGTGTCGTATGGACCAGCGCCAGGGCCGCTCCGAAGCAGAGAGCGAGCAGGATCACCAGCCAAGCCTGGCCTATATAGCTGATTCTTTTCCCCTGTTCATCCATGGCGGTCATACTCTCTCCGGCACCGGCCCCCCGACCGGTCTGGGCACCGTCCACTGGTTGATCAGCGGAACAGCCGAGTTCATCAGCAGTACGGCAAACATCACGCCTTCCGGATAACCGCTGAAGACACGAATCAGTACGACGAAAAATCCGATGCCGGCCCCGAACCAGAACTTGCCTGTCGAGGTCAGCGGGCTGGTGACGGGATCGGTCGCGATGAAGAAGGCCCCGAAGAGCAGAGCCCCGCTGAAAAGCTGTTGCAGAACAGTCAATGCCGTCAGGCCCACCAGACTTGAGAGCCCTCCGAGAACGATCACCGAGAGCACAACCGCCGCAGGAATCTCCCAGGAAGCCGAGCGCCGCCAGCACAGGTAGAGACCGCCCACCAGACAGGCGATGGCGCTGGTCTCACCCAATGAGCCGTTGTGGGTGCCGAGGAAGAGAGGCCACAGACCCGGCAGATCGGCTGCCGCGCCCGCTGCTTCCTTGGCGGCGGCCAGAGGTGTGGCCTGGGTGAGGGCTTCGACGGCCCCGGTGGCCCTCACGTATGCAGAAGCACCCATCTCGCGGGCAAAGCTGAGCATCACGAAGGCCCTGCCCACCATAGCCGGATTGAAGATGTTGTTACCCAGTCCCCCGAAGACCACCTTGCCCAGACCTATCGCCGCCGCCGCGCCGACGACGGGAATGTACCAAGGCGCGCTCCACGGCAGGGAAAGACCCAGGATCAGACCCGTAATGGCCGCCGAGTAGTCGCCCAAGGGAACCGGCCTGCCCCGCATCCTGGTGAAGAGGGACTCCGCAGCCAGGGCGGTCAGAACACACAATCCGACCTGGACGACCAGATACCATCCGAAAACAAAGAGGGAGACGACGACCACCGGTACCAGGCCGATGAGTACATCGAGCATCATCCCCCTGGTCGTGACCGAGGTATCCGAAAGGTGGGGTGACGGTGCTACCAGTACAGTCTGCTCGACGGCTGGGACCTTGCCGGTTTCCCTTTCAGGCTTCTTATGAGCTTCGGATTCAGGCATGCGGCCGGGTTCTTCTCTCTAGTGCCCTGTCACGCAACAAC
>JAGLTZ010000048.1 GCA_023135015.1 Candidatus Latescibacterota bacterium | reverse complement strand
TTTGCTACGTGACATGACACTAGCTTGCCAGCATCACCTTGCCGGTGCGGATCAACTGCACCAGCGGGATGCTTGCAGGACATACATATGCGCAGCAACCGCACTCCACGCAGGCGGTCAGATAATAACTTTCGGCGACCTCCTTGTTACCCGCCCGGGCGGCCAGGGCGATCTTCGTCGGCACGAGACGCAGCGGGCAGGCATCCACGCATCGCCCGCACCTGACGCAGGCGGTCTCAGAAGCCTTCCGCACGTCCTCGTGGGTTAGTACGGTAATGCCGCTGGTTCCTTTCGTTATCGGAGTATTCAGGTTGCCGACTGTAAAGCCCATCATGGGCCCGCCGGCAACGACACGGACCGCATCTTCCTTCATCCCTCCACAGTGGTCTATTAGCTCCCGGTAGCTGACACCGATCGGGACAAGCAGGTTTCCGGGCTGGTTGATTCCGTTGCCGGTAACGGTCACTATCCGATGTGTAAGAGGTTTGCCCCTGATGACTGCGCGGGCCAGAGCTGCGATCGTACCCACGTTGTGGACCACCACCCCCACGTCGAGCGGCAGGCCCCCTGTGGGCACCTCCCTGCCCACCAGTGCCACGCTCAACTGCCTCTCGGCCCCCTGCGGATACTTCGTCCTCAGTGATCGCACTTCAATCCCGGTGCCCCGGGCTGCATCCACAATGGCCTCGATCGCACCCGGTTTGTTGTCCTCAATACCGACGATCACCTTGTCGGCGCCTGTGGCGTGACGGGCGAGGAGGGCTCCTGTGATTATCGAATCGGGCGCCTCGATCATGAGCCTGTAGTCGGCCGTGAGGTAGGGTTCGCATTCGCAACCGTTGACCAGCAGGTATTCGATCGGTCTCTCTTCGTTACGGGCCAGTTTCACATGCGAGGGGAAGGCGGCGCCGCCCAGACCGACTATCCCCGCCTCGAGGGCGGCTTTCGTGATCACGGAAGGCTCAATCTCATCCAGGCCTTCTTTCGGCCACTCTCCACCGAGCACGTCGTCATAGAGTGCCTGTCCCTCCAGCGACTGCTCGTCGGCCGCGGTAATCGGTATCACCGGCACGTGACGGCCATTGGGCAGTGTGGTCACTGTCGCACGGGCTGTCCTGCCGTCTATGCTGGCATGGACGGGGGCAGATATGAACGCCTGTGCCTCCCCCACCTTGTCGCCCACGGCCACATCCTGTTTTGGCCCGACGATCGCTTCACAGGGCGCACCCAGGTGCTGCAGCAGCGGGATGCGGACCTGGGCTGGTGTGGGAAGGACTTCGATTGGGAGTTCTTCTGCCAGGAATTTCTCTTCCGGGGGATGAACGCCCCTGGCAAAAGTAGCTTTGGCGGATGTCGCAGTCGTCACAGCAGTAAGTATTCCTCAACTCAACGCGCAGATGTAATTTACTCCGCTCACGACGGAGCTGAATGCGACTCGGCAGTGAATAAATAACCTATATTACAGCTATCAAGCCTCAAACCCATAATTTCAGGCAAGTTTGTCCTTTTCTTGTTTAAACTTTCACATATCATTTGGAACCAATCTACTGCCGTCCACCCGACATTGGGCCAGCCAAGAATCGAGCTGAACAGATGGCTTCGCCGATACCCATGAGTGAGGCTCTCGTTTCCTCACGTCTCCGTGGTCTTATCCCCGAGAATGTCCAGCTGTGCTTCCAGTGCCAGAAGTGCGCTTCAGGGTGCCCTGTGGCTTACGCAATGGACTACACCCCACCACAACTCCTCAGGATGATCCTGCTGGGAATGGACGAAGAGGTCCTGGGAGCTAAAACTCCATGGCTGTGCGCCTCCTGCGAGACCTGCACGACACGCTGCCCGCAGGGCATAGATATCGCCCGTGTCATGGACGGTGTCAGACAGGTAGCAATAGCTGAAGGCCGACGCTCTGCAGTACCAAGGGCACTCGCTTTCTACAAGACCGGGGTCATGAATATCCGCACATTCGGGAGGATGTACGAACTCGGCCTTATCGGAATGCTCAAGTTTAAGACAAGAGAGTTTACAAAGGACATGCGTCTGGGCATGAAGATGTTCTTCAAGGGTAAGATAAAGATACTTCCTCCATTCAAGGGATCATCTGAAGTGAGGAAGATCTTCTCGCGCGTTAAGGAGAAGGAGCGTGGAAAATGAAATACGGGTACTACCCCGGTTGCTCGCTCCACTCTACTGGCGTGGAGTACGATGAATCGTTCCGTGCCGTTTGCAAGCGACTCGATATAGAGCTGGAGGAGTTAAAAGGCTGGACATGCTGCGGCTCCTCGCCAGCGCACGTTGCCTCACACCTCCTCTCGATTGCGCTCCCGATTCGGAACCTGGTCCTGGCCGAAGCCGCCGGTTACTCGGAGATCGCTGTTCCCTGTGCGGCCTGCTTCTCGCGGTTCAAGAAGGCGATCCACGAAACCGCGGAAGACCCGGAGCTGGCCGCGGATGTGGAGGACGTCTTAGGGGAAAAGTACGAGGGGAAGGCAAAACCGTTCCATCCTCTCGATACCCTGTCACAGAGGCTCGAGGAGCTCGCATCGAAAGCGACCAGCGCTGTACCAGACATACGGGTGGCCTGCTACTACGGCTGCCTGATCGTCCGGCCACCCGATATCATGGCATTCGACGAGTGCGAGTACCCGATGAGCATGGATACCATAGTCTCCGGTTTGGGCGCTGAGACACTTGACTGGAATGCCAAAACTTCCTGCTGCGGTGCCTCTCTATCACTCACCA
>JAGLTZ010000047.1 GCA_023135015.1 Candidatus Latescibacterota bacterium | reverse complement strand
TACTTTCCCCTCACCATGTCTTACAGGCAGGTCGAGGTTATCGATTCCCCGTGTGAATACACATGGAGAGTCGGGATCTGCGGCCAGTCTGACCCAGCCGTCGTGGAAGCGGCCCCTGTCGTTGCTGGTTACGGTCACAGTCTGTTTGGTCTCTGTGCCGAGGCGGGGAAGCAGCTTCATCTTACTGAGCGTCTGGAAACCGTTGCAGATGCCGAGCAGTAGACCTCCCCCGTCGACGAACTCTGTCAGAGATACCGGCAGCCGGTTCATGAAGCGGATCGAAAGAACCTTGCCGGCGCCGAGGTGGTCACCGAAAGAGAAGCCGCCGATGAGGATCACCATTCCGTAGTCGGAGAGTTCGACGGCTCCGGCCGCCAGGTCGTTGATGTGGACCAGCTCGGGTGACAGACCGGCCAGGCGGCAGGCATGCGCAGTCTCTTGTTCGCAGTTGAGGCCGAACCCGGTGGGGATAAGCACCCTTACCGTGTTTTTGCGAATCGATTCTCTTTCAGCGCTCATCGGGTTTTCCATTCCTCGGTTCCACTCAGAAGTCCGCCAGGGTAGATTTCCAAGCCTCCTTCAGCTTCATTACATCTGTATCAATTATTTGATTGCTCCCCTCTGTAATGACCAGTCTGCCGCTGTCGGTTATGGGTCCGAGCCTGGCCAGCGGCTCTCCCTCCATGGCCTTCTCGAACGCATCGGCCTTCTGCGGCGATACAGTGACCAGGAACCGACCTGTGCTCTCGCTGAAAAGACGGCCCCACTGGTCCACTTCCCCATCTACCGGCAGAAGGTCCAGGTCTGCCTCGATTCCCAGTTCCGCACCGAAGGCCATCCAGGCCAGTGCGACACCAAGTCCTCCCATTGAAGGTGCCTTTACGCTTTCCGGGATTCCATCAGCGATGGCGGCAGCAAGTTTCCTGTACCGTTCGATATTCCGCCCGGGATCTGTGAGTGGTGGAGACCCTCCCACGGCCGCATTGTTGCTGCTCGGTTGGGCCCACCGGGCGAACTCCGAGGCGCCGAGCTCCTGCCGGGTTTCACCTACTATGTAAAGCCAGTCTTCCACATCCTTCGGCTCGGGAGTCAGGGCCGTGCGCACGTCGTCGATCTTGCCCATGGCGCTCACCAGCAGGGTTGGTGGGATGCTTATCTTCACGCCCCCCCTTGTGGAGTCGTTCTTCATCGAGTCTTTACCTGAGATGAGTGGAACCCCGTATGCCACGCACGCCTCATACAACCCTTCACAGGTCCTGATAAGCTGAGCCAGCTTGTAGCGCCCGTCGGGAGTGGAGGGGCTTTCTACAGGATCGGGCCAGCAGAAGTTATCGAGGGCGGAGATCGTATTCAGTCGGGCGCCTGCGGATAGGAGCCGGCGGACCGCCTCATCCACGACCGCCATCGCCATCGCCCGGGTATCCAGATCGCTGTAGTAGGGGTTGATCCCCTCGGCCAACACCACACCTTCGGGACGGTCATAATCGACGAGGAACACCGTGGCGTCGGCCGGTACATCGGCCGAAACTCCCACGAACGGCTTGATGACAGTCCGACCTTTTACTTCGTGGTCGTACTGGCGGGATTTGACTTCCTTGCTTGCAATATTTACGCCCTGCAGAATTTCCTCCAGTGCTTTCTGGGGAGATACATCGATTTGGGGCAGCGGGCGGCTTTCGGGTGGTTCCCAGCGTGCATGGAGTACCGGCTTGGGCCAGCCGTCGTGCAGAAAATCCATTTCGAGGTAGGCCACCGTGCTATCCCCGTAGCGCACGTGGAAGTAGCCGGAGTCGGTGAAGGTTCCCAGAGGAGTAGCCTCGACTTCCCTGCGGTTCGCCAGTTCCAGGAATTCATCAAGCTTCTCGACAGAGACACCTACGGTCATCCTTTCCTGCGCCTCGGAGAGGAGGATCTCCCACGGCATCAACCCGGGGTACTTCAAAGGCGCCTCGGCGAGATCCAGTTCAGCGCCGCCGGTCGAGCAGGCCATCTCCCCCACACTTGAGGAGAGCCCGCCGGCACCGTTATCTGTCAGGCTGGTGAAGAGCCCCAGCTCCAGCGCCTCCAGTAGATAATCGGTCATCTTCTTCTGGGTTATCGGGTCGCCAATCTGGACGGCCTGACTGGGGGACTCCTCGTGGAGTTCTTGGCTGGAGAATGTGGCGCCATGTATCCCGTCGGCACCGATAAGGCCACCAACCATTACGATTACATCGCCGGGGTGCAGGATCTTTTCATGTGAAGGTGCGCCGTCGGGCAGGGTTGCCGGCATGATTCCCACGGTGCCGCAGTAGACAAGCGGTTTTCCCAGGTACCGCTCGTCGAACAGCTCCCACCCCCTGCCGTATGGAATCCCCGACTGGTTGCCGCCGTCGATAATACCCTGGTGTACGCCATCCCTTATCCGACGCGGATGCATAAGACCTTCGGGGACCTCTCCGTTATAGAAGGGTGATGCGAAGCAGTATCCCCAGATGTTGATCAGCAGGTCTGCGCCCCGTCCTGTTCCGAAAGGATCGCGGTTAACACCTACAATACCCGTTATCGCGCCTCCATAGGGATCGAGGGCGCTGGGGGTGTTATGCGTTTCAACCTTGTAGACGAGGTTGATGTCCTCGGTGAACCGGACGACTCCGGCGTTATCCTCAAAGACCGACAGAAGCCAGTCCTTGTCAGTGCCCGCAGCCCTGGTTGCGCCCCTAATATAGGTGTCGAAGAGGCTGTTGATGGTCCGGTGCTGACCGCTTTCGGTATCTTCATAATCGAGCTGGCTGTTGAAGATCTTGTGCTTGCAGTGCTCCGACCAGGTCTGGGCAAGGCACTCCATCTCGACATCGGTTGGCTCCGACGTCAGACCGAATTCTCTCCGCACCTCCAGTTGTTCATCCCCTGCGAAGTGGTCCCGGATGGTATGCATTTCCAGGAGGCTCAACGCCCACAGGCTTCGGTGGCTCAGCTCTGTTAAATCCCTATCCGGGCGGTCCAGGTTGAGAGTCTCAACCGTTGGTTCATATCGGGAGGTGATTCGGGGCGATGTAGTGTCCGGGGCTTGGGTGCTCCACTGTTCGAAAGAGCGCACCTCTATGCTCTGGATAAGGGGGTTGGCCAGCAGATCAGCAGCCACCCGCCACGCGTCGTCGTGGTCGATTTCTCCCCTTAAG
>JAGLTZ010000046.1 GCA_023135015.1 Candidatus Latescibacterota bacterium | reverse complement strand
GAGATAGCAGGGGCCGACAGTGTAGTATAATCCTTGTGGCGGCCTGAGGTAGTTAAAACAGGAATCCAGATGAACTATAAAACGGGATTGATAAATGACACTTTTCAGCAGAACACTTCGCTTGGCGTCAGGGTCGACCATCCTCCTGCTCATCATTTTAACTTCGGTCGGTAAGGTGGAAACTCAGCAGACTGAAAAGCCGGTTCTCCACGGAAGACATTGGGTTGCAATAACGGGCAAGCCTCTGGGTGCAACGGCCGGCGCCAGGATATTCGAGAAGGGTGGGAATGCGGTTGACGCGGCCTGCGCAATGCTGGGTGCTGTATGCACCATGTATGATGTGCTGAGCTGGGGTGGTGAGACCCAGGCCCTTATCTATAACCCGAAAACGAAGAAAGTTTACGGGATCAATGCGCTGGGTGCGGCTCCCACGGGAGCGACACCGGAGTTCTTCAAGCAGAAGGAGATGGAGTACCCGCCCAGCTCCGGCCCGCTCGCTGCGGTAACGCCTGGTACCCCCGGAGGCCTGTTGGTCATGCTGGCGGAGTTCGGGACGATGAGCCTGGAAGAGGTGCTCCAGCCCGCTATCGAGATGGCCGACGGCTACCCGATCGAGCGCTCCATGGCGAATCAGATGGAGCGTCAGAAGCGTCAGATCAAACAGTGGCCATACTCTAGTGAGGTCTTCCTCCCCCATCTGGGTGAGGAGCGGGAAGCACCCTACCCCGGAGAGATCTTCCGCCAGCCAGATCTGAAGAGGACGCTGGAGAAGCTGGTCGAGGCCGAGCAGGAAGCTCTGGCAGGGGGGGCGAGCCGCAAGGAGGCCATCTACGCCGCCTACGACCGGTTCTACAAGGGGGATATCGCCCGGGAGTTCACGAGGGGTTGTCAGGAGCAGGGTGGCCTCATCACCATGGAGGATCTGGCGAACTGGCAGACCTATATCGAAGAGCCCGTTATGACTACGTATAAAGGGATTGAAGTATACAAACTTACCTCCTGGGTTCAGGGACCGGTCCTTCTCCAGATGCTCAACATGCTGGAGAACGTCGATCTCGAGTCGATGGGCTACAACAGCGCCGAATACATCCACACACTCTACCAGGTGATGAATCTGGCGTTTGCCGACCGCGACTTCTACTACGGGGATCCATACTTCCCGCCGGAGGAGCCGATCAGAGGACTTCTCTCGAAGGAATACGCGAAGGCTCGTCTCGAGCAGATTATCGGGGAGCGAAATGATCTCGATGCAAAGCCGGGTGATCCGTATCCCTTCCAGGGAGAGGAGAACCCCTACCTTCACCTGCTGGAGAAATGGTCGAATGTCGGTTCATCAGATCCGGGAACCTGGAGCGAGGAAGAGCTTAAGGCATATGAGGAGAGCTTCCTGGCCGGGACGACATCCATTCAGAGCGCCGATGAGGAAGGGTGGGTGGTCTCGGTGACGCCGAGCGGCGGCTGGATGCCCGCCTGTCTGGCGGGCAGGACCGGAATCGGGATGAGCCAGCGGATGCAGAGCTTCGTGCTGGATGAGGAGAAGAACCCCTTCAACGTGGTGGAACCGGGAAAGAGGCCGCGCGCCACCCTGACACCCAGTCTGGCCCTGAAAGACGGCCGGCCCTTCATATCGTTTTCCATCCAGGGCGGGGATACACAGGATCAGAACTGCCTGCAGTTCTTCCTCTGCATGGTTGAATTCGGGATGAACGTTCAGCAGGCATGCGAGGCGCCGAACATAGTCAGTTACCAGATGCAGAGTTCATTCGGCGTCCACGCGGCCAGACCAGGCAGGTTACGCCTCAACAATGTTATCCCCGATGATGTGAGGGAAAGACTCGCGGATATGGGTTATGAGCTTTCATTCGGCAGGAAGACCTCAGGTCCCATGAATGCGATATTCTTCGACTGGAAGCACGGCACCATGTGGGGAGGTTCCAGCAACTACGGCGACGACTACGGCATCGCCTGGTGAATGATGACATATATCAGCGCTCTGGAGACGAAGGGAAGCAATCTCGGCACGGATCTCCATATGGTTCGTTTCGGTATCGTCGGGTTCGGGCTGCATGCCGAGAAACGGCTCATGCCCGGCTTTGCACAGGCGCGGAACTGCACGGTATCGGCGATTTCCCGCCGTGATCCGGAGAAAGCCCTCAGATCGGCGAAGAAACACGACGTGCCGGCGGCATTCGGTTCGACGGATGAGCTGTGCAGCTCCGACCAGGTCGATGCCGTTTTTGTAACGTCCCCTGATGCTCTTCACCTGCCGGATGTGCTGCAGGCAATTGAATGCCGTAAGCCGGTACTGTGTGAGAAACCGATGGCGATGAACGGTGACGAAGCCCGCCACATGGTGAAGGCGGCCCGTGAAGCCGGGGTGCTTCTCGGAGTTGCTCAGGTGTTCCGTTTTGAGAAGA
>JAGLTZ010000045.1 GCA_023135015.1 Candidatus Latescibacterota bacterium | reverse complement strand
TGCTGAAGCCGATGCAGTAGTCGGTCCCGGGAACGTCGTTATCCATCGTCTTGGGCATGGCGACAACTTTAACACCTTCCTTGTGAAGCCTTGCGGCATAGCTGAGGGTGTCGTCACCACCGATGGGGATTAGATAATCCACACCCAGGAACTCCAGGTTTCGCAATACATCCTCTGTGATATCATTGACGTCGTCGGTGTATTTCTCTTTGAGGTGATCCGGCAGGAGCAGTTTCGGAAGGTGGCTCGGGCGGGTCCGTGAAGTATGGATGAAAGTGCCACCCGTTCGCGCGGCACGGTTGACAGTATCCTCATCCAGTTCCCGGATACAGGTGCTGTTATCGGCACCCTTATCGGGGATCAGCTCAACCAGTCCCGCCCAACCCCGCAGTATCCCGCATACCCGGTATCCCTCGCGCAGGGCGCGTACTGTTACGGCACGGATGGCGGGGTTAAGACCAGGCACATCTCCCCCACCTGTAAGTAGTACGATCGTACCTTTTTTTTCGGCCACGCTTGCAGACCTCCTCCAGCTGTTTGAGATGCTTTGATAATACTGCTACTCTGGAATAGCTCTCCATCCCTTTTATCCTTCAAGACTATGGAGCTTTCCAAGTGAAAGTGATCGACCTGACAGAAGAGCACGAGCCCCTCTTCTTCTGCTGCCTGGAGGATTGGTCCGAAGAGATCAAAGAGGCCGGCTCCCATAAGGAGCTCTGGTACTCCAGGATGAAGGAAGAGGGCCTGAGAGTAAAACTTGCCGAGGATGACAGCGGCGTAATCGGGGGAATGATACAGTACCTCCCGATCAAGAAATCCCACGTGGAAGGCGATGGTCTCTATTTCATCTACTGCATCTGGGTCCACGGGTATAAAAAGGGCCGGGGGAACTTTCAAAAAAGAGGGATGGGCAAGGCACTGCTGAAAGCGGCCGAGGAAGATGCCGGAGAGCTGGGAGCGAAGGGTATGGCCGCCTGGGGTGTGTCTCTCCCGTTCTGGATGAAGGCTTCATGGTTCAGGAAGCAGGGTTACAAACCAGCCGATAAGGACGGAATGGCTCAGCTCCTGTGGAAACCTTTCACCGAGGACGCCTCCCCTCCAAGGTGGATTGTGCAGAAGAAGAAGCCGGAGCCCGTTCCGGGCAAAGTAACTGTCACCTCATTCATGAATGGATGGTGCCCCGCCCAGAACATGGTATTCGAAAGAGCGAAAAGAGCAGCCGCCGGGTTCGGCGACACGGTCGAGTTCCAGGAATTCAATACCTCCGAGACGGAGGTCCTGCAGGAGTGGGGATTGATTGACGCCCTGTTTATCGACGGCAGGCAGGTAAGGACAGGCCCCCCGCCTTCCTACGAGAAGATCAGGAAGAAGATCAGGAAGAAAGTCAGGAAGCTTTGACCCGGAGAAAAACCACCGGTACAGATAGTACCGACAGCACTATGGAGATCAGAATCGCTCATATGAAGCACGACCACTGGCCGGATGGGCTGCACTGAGACCGGCCTCCTTATTGTGTCGCTGAACGATGCCGCAGAGTGATCGTTAATGAAAGAGGCTGGCTCCGGCGGCAGGACTCGAACCTGCGACATAGTGGTTAACAGCCACCCGCTCTACCAACTGAGCTACGCCGGAGTATGATCGGTGCTGTCGGTATGATTCGCCCGATAGAATGATATACTGCTACTCGTCCGGTTCAAGGTCAAGTACACAGGGTAGAGGCCGGGCCTCAGGTTTCCGCGATCTCGGATTCCTCCTCCTCCGGTTCCTCCAATCCTGGATTCTCGGCCTCAGGCTGCTGAGAGTTCGCGGGGTTATCCTCGCCGGCACCTGACAGGATCGAGGAGTACTGCTGGGAATCCTGCACGACCCCAATGGCGGCCTGGAACTGGGGGTCTTCTCTCATGTAGGTCAGCCGGCCCGCCTCGTAGCCCTCCAGCTTAGTCACGAACTCCCTGCGCAGTTCCAGCGCGATCTTGTCCCAGCTATCGCGCCACATATAGTTCTTCTGGCGATCGATCGCCCTTTGCAGGGCCTCGATCTCAGTCGCCAGCTCATCGGCGACCTCTTCCGCCTCTGCTGTTTCAAGCAGATCCTCGAGCCGCATTTCGGTAGGGCTCCTGAAGGTGAAACCATGCTCCTCGGTCCAGCGCCGGAAATCGTTCAACAGGGCATCGTCCACGGTGACTCTGCTGCCCTGCTCGATTCCCCGGGTGTTCACATAGTTATTCACGTAGCGAAGGAACATCGCCCGGCGGAACTTCAGGTCGAACAGAAGGATATTGCCCATCAGGCCATCGACCTCGATATCGGGGACGACCCCCCCACCACCACTCACCGTTCTCCCGTTCCGGCTGGCGTAGATCGGGTGTTCGGTCGTGTCGGGAAGGCTCGGGTTTCGGACCACGAGCCTGCCGGCAGGATTCCGAACGAACGGGCGCTGAAGGTTACGACCGCTGGGTGTGAAGTACTCACCCGTGGTCAGACGGAATTTATTGCCCTCGGAGATCTCGCCTACCGACTGCACTAGGCCCTTGCCGAATGAGGTCTTTCCAACAATCACGCCACGGTCGAGATCCTGTACGGCGCCGGCGACGATCTCCGAAGCCGAGGCACTTCCCTGGTTGACCAGCACCACCAGCCTTCCCTTGAAGAACTGGTCTTCCTTTGTTTCCAGGTCGGCTTTCATCTCAGGAATCCGGCCCCGTGTGTAGACGACCAGTTCACCCCGTGGAAGGAACGGATCGGCAACCGCCACGGCTTCATCCAGCATACCGCCGGGGTTGCCGCGCAGGTCCAGTATCAGGCCTTCCATCGGCTGTTCCGCCTCCAGCTTGCGCAGGGCTTCTAACAAGAAACGGCCGGTGTTCCTGGTGAAACGGCCGATCTCTACGTATGCGATCCCGGGCGCGGCGAAAACGGCTGCCGAGACATCGTTCACTTCGATCTGGGCGCGCGTGATAATTATTTCGAGAGGCTCCGGGATCCCCTCCCGCTCGATCATAAGAGTAACCTGCGTTCCCACAGGGCCCTTGATCATCGATGCGGCCTTTGCGGTTGAGAAGTGCCGGCTCGGTGTGCCGTCGATCTCGGCGATAACGTCCCCCGCCTGCAGCCCCGCACCCAAGGCGGGTGAACCCTTCATCGGGGAGATTATTGACAGGACGCCGCCAGCATATCCGATCGTTGCGCCTATACCGCTATACGTACCCGTGGTGGTGATCTCAAGATCTGCCACCGCCCCCTCATCCTGTTCCTCGACGTAGAAGTCAGAATAAGGGTCGAGCCGGCTCAACATGCCTTTTATACCGGCGACCGCCAGCTCGTGAACATCAACATCCTCGTAGTAGGCCATTGAAACCTGGTTCAGGACCGTACCCATGAGGCGCATTTCCTCCTGAACCTGCCGGACGATACGGCGCCTCTCCTGGCTCGTTACCTGCCCGTCGGCCCCACCGATTGCCGTCGCCCCTCTCAGCCCGAAGCCCGCGACGAAGCCCAGCGCGCCGGCGGCCACCACGAAAACTAGTGAGTATTTTGCCCAACGTTTCATAACAGTCACTTCCGCCGAAGGTGCGTAAGGGTGAGGTTCAGTACCTCTGCTGCAATGTCGGATGGTGGACGCGACCCATCCACCACCACTATGCGACCCGGTTCCTCCTCGGCGAGCTGGAGGAAACCGGCCCGGACACGTTCCAGGAACGCCAGACCCTCCCCTTCCAACCGGTCGGGAACTCGCCCGGCGTCCCTGGTTCTGGCGAGCCCCTCTCCGGGATCGAGGTCGAGCAGGAACGTCAGCTCAGGCCCGAGCCCGCCGGTGCTCAGCTCATTGGCCTTCCGGATGGACCGGAGGGCGGAGGCTGTATCGCCGTTGCCTCCGTCGCGGCCGAACGCCTGGTATGCCAGGGTGGAATCGAGGAAACGATCGCAGATTACGATCTCACCCCGCTCCAGGGCCGGCCTCAAAACCGAAGCCACGTGCTCGGCCCTGCTCGCCAGGTATAGAAGCACCTCAGTCGACCAGGCCATCGATTTCACACCGGGGTCGAGCAGGATATCCCTGATCCTCTCGGCCACCGGCGTACCGCCGGGCTCTCGGCTGGTAAGAATGCTGTATCCCCGGCTCGTCAATGCCCCGGCCAGTGCCTCAGTCTGTGTGCTCTTGCCCGATCCGTCCACACCTTCAAAGGTGACAAACGTGCCGGGAAGCTGATTCGTTGACTCAGTCACAGCACTGTATGATACAGACTGATCTGCAATTATTGAAGCGTTCCGTCGTATGCGGCCCCGGCCACTATAACTGTAAACTCCCCCCTTGCTTCTGATGTTTCATAAAATTCTGCCAGAGCACCCAACCTGTCGCGCCGGATCTCCTCGAATTTTTTTGTCAGCTCACGGCACACACAGGCCCAGCGATCGCCGTAGACTTCGGCCATATCGGCGAGTGTAGAGGCAATCCGGTGGGGACTCTCGTAGAAGACCAGTGTGTGCGGCAGTTCCGCATGGGTGGCCAGGGTACGCCGACGACGCCCCTTTTTGCCCGGCAGGAAGCCCACAAAGGTAAATGAGTCTGTCGGCAACCCCGACACCACCAGGGCAGCCAGCAGCGCCGAGGGCCCCGGCACAGCGACCACGGCTACGCCGGCCTTCACCGCCGCCCGTACCAGTACGAAACCGGGGTCTGAAAGACCCGGCGTGCCAGCGTCTGAGACAAGAGCCACGCTCCGTCCCTCCTCCAGATTCTTCAGAAGTCGGCGCGCGGCTGCTTCCTTATTGTGTTCGTGGTAGCTAACCAGGGAACGCGAGGCGCCCATCGAAGCCAGGAGAGAACCTGTATGACGCGTATCCTCGGCGGCTACAACATCGGCGGCAGTGATCACAGCCAGGGCGCGCGGGCTGAGATCTCCACGGTGCCCTATTGGGGTGCTGACCAGATATAGGGTGCCTGCCTCAACCTGTCCCTTCAGCTCATCGAGGTAATCGACATCCACCGTACGTCACGAGAGCTTGCAGATGACAGGCAGATGCCGTTTGAACTCGCTGCGCCTCACCCGCTCCCACATACTCTCCACCAGTTCCCTATCGAACCCCGCATCAATCACCTCCTGGACGGAAAGCCCTTTGTCCACAAGGCGGCAGAGGATCTCATCGGCGGTCTCGTACTCCACACCCAGCTCACCCTCGTCCGTCTGCCCTTCCCACAGATCGGCCGTGGGCACCTTCCTGCGTATCGACTCGGGCAGTCCCAGAGCGGGGGCCAGCTGCCGCAGCTGTGTCTTGTAAAGATCCCCAATGGGATTTATTGCACAGGCCATGTCGCCGAATAGAGTTCCATAGCCAAGCAGCCATTCCGATTTGTTACTTGTGCCGATAACGAGGGCATCGTGTTGGGCAGAAAGATCGTAGAGAACTATCATCCGCACCCTAGCCATCAGGTTGCCTGCCCTTATCCTGTCCAGCCCATCGTAGTCGGGATACCCCTTCGTCATATCGGTAATGGGAACCACGATCGGCTCCACACCCAGAAGATTGGCTACTTCCAGCGCATCTTTCCGGCTTGCTTCGCTGGACACTTCATGAGGCATGATAACCAGCCTGATCCGCTCAGGTCCCAGCGCCCGGACTGAGATCGAAGCCGTGACTGAAGAATCGAGCCCCCCGGAAAGTCCGATGATGCCGTTGTCGAGATCTGTCTTTCCCAACTCGGATCTGACGAACTCCTCGAGAATGGGCAGCACTAACTCAGGGTCCACCCGCAGCGTTTCAGAATCTGGCTCGCTCATCTTACTCGGTCACCTCCCTGCAACCGGCTGAACGTCGCGATAGGGACGGTTTGGCCTATCAAGATGTCCGGGTGGCGGCAGGCGCGGTTTCGAAGGTACGGACCATTTCGATGACCTTCGCAGGCGATTTCACCTTTCTCAGGTTTTTCCGCACTCCCTCATCGTCGCACAGCCGGGCGAGGCGTCCGAGGATGCGTACGATGCGCGATGGATCGTCCTTGTCCGCAATCAGAAGGAAGAAGAGATCGGCGGGCTGGCCGTCGACGGCCCCGACATCAACCGGCTTAACCGGTCTACCGAAGGCAAGGGCAAACTTCTTGAAGTTGTCGAGACGTGCGTGGGGAAGCGCAACACCGTTACCCACACCGGTTGAGAGAACCTCCTCGCGGCGGATTACCTCCTCGAGGACTGGAAGTTCAGAGTCCACCTGCCCCGACTCGATCAGAGCGTCGACGAGCACGGCAAAGATCTTCTCTTTATTCCGTGCATCGATATCGAGCCTGATCGCGTTTTCTTCAAGCTGCTTCCAGGTCTCCATATCCTCCGGCCGGTGTCTTATCCTTCAACCTGTGCAGGTCCCCTAGGAGCCTGTCGGAGAAACTCTCCGGCTGCGGCTTGCGCTGGCATCCGGCAGGCTCCTAAAAGGGGAGGTCGTCCTCCTCTTCCTCGACTGTACCGGACCCGCCACCCGGTGTTCCGGCGTATTCTTCATCCGTGGGGGCTGTCTCGTCGCGGTCTAAACCGCCCCTGGCTCCTCCCACGGCGCCCAGCATGTTCATCTGCTGTGCCACGATCTCTGTGGTCCAGCGCTTCTGACCCGACTGGTCCTCCCAGGAGCGTGTCTGAATGCGACCCTCGATATAGACTGAGCTGCCCTTCTTCAGGTACCGCTCGCAGATCTCCGCCAGCTTGCCCCAGGCAACTATATTGTGCCATTCGGTTTGCTCCTGGCGTTGGCCGTTGCGGTCGGTGTAGACACGGTTAGTCGCGATCCGGAAATTGGCCACACCCTGGCCGCTGCTTGTGTACCTGACTTCGGGGTCAGCCCCCAGATTGCCTATGAGAATTGCCTTGTTGACCGAACCGCTACCCATTTGCACCCTCGCTCACTCCCGGCCATCCGGGAATGTATCGTTGTGAACCTACGCAACATATTTCTTCTCAACCGGTTACAGATGCCCGTTGAGTACCTGTACTACCACCTCGCCGTAGTATGTTTTGCCCCCGGCACAGTGTCAACAAGCCAGCTCCCCACTGAGCCTTTCAATCGCCCCGGGGCTGGGCGCGATCCCCGCGGCCCTGAACGCCATGAGTACCGCCCCGCCGTGGGCGGGCAATAGCGCAGGTACTATCTGTATGTCCTTCCCATAGGGCCCGGCTCCACGCCGGACCGGCTCCTCCAGCTCTATCCGCCATGCCTCCGCCAGGCTTCCCATAAAGGCGAGCGGAAACTGCCCGCCGGGCTGTGTGCCCAGTCGCCTGTATGCGCTTTCTATCAACCGGCCAAGAGCCTCTCCAGCCTCAGCTACGAGGGCTGTTGCACCAGGGTTTCCCTGTAGTGCAATCTCGTATACTCGTGGAGCAAGGGCCGCATACCTCGCCGGCTCCCTGCTGGCCTCCACTGCCGACAGCATAACGTCGTGCTGGCCGGAGCCCTCGCTTTCCTTTAAATCCCACGCTTCCAGTACGATGCCGGTCAGTTCGGAGGGCTCTCCATCCTCCCACGCCGCGAGCCCCATCCCAACCGCCCTCCACCCGACCCAGGTCGCGCTCCCTTCATCACCCAGAGGCCACCCCCAACCACCGGCCAGCATCACAGCTCCCCCTTCGTCGCGGGCCATACAGATTGAACCGGTCCCACTTATTACAACGCATCCGGGACCTTCTTCGCCTACCGCCCCGATAAGGGCTATGTGTGCATCGTGAGTTATACTCACCGGCGTTGAACGATCCTCATCGTCCAACCCCAGGAGCCGGCTGATAGCCCGGGCTACCTCATCCTGGACCCTCGAAGAGCGCGCACCGGCGAAACCACCTGCCACAGCCGCCGGAAGGGTTCCAACGACATCTGTTCCCGCTTCCTCGACTGCCTTCCTCCACAGACCATTCACGATCCCCGCTGCTCCCTCAACGCCGAGCCGCGAAACGGATGCCCCGGGGGCAGCTCCACGCCACAGGACCGTACCTGCTTCGTCTACGGCCACCGCTCGCGTAGAGGTTGCACCGGCGTCGAAGGCGAAAAAGACGGGTGGGGAAGCACCCGGCATTAGAATATGCTTAACCTGATGTATTTCTTGGGATTGTTCTTGAAATCGAGGATGAGTGAATCGAGGCGCGCGAAAGTGGTTATCATCTGCACGTAGAGGCTGTCAGATTCGGTCAGGCGCCATATAGTTCCCTGGCCCGATACAAAGCGCACAACCAGATCCCGAAGTGCCCCTGATAGCGAATCGACCGTGGTGGTGGCCACAGAAAACTGATCCCCCGCGCTCTTGATCGACTGCAGTGCCCCTTCAAGGTCATCCGTATTATCGACAAGGGCTTTATTTACGTTCACCACAACCGAGCCCAGATTCTCTATGCTCTCCCTCACCATATCCTGGTTGTCGACCACAACCTGGTTCAGCAGGTTGATAGTCTGATTGAAATTATCATACGTCTGACTGATCTTCTGGCGCATATCCTCGTCGGAAATCACCGACTGCACCGTACCAATCAGCTCCTCAACCCTGGTTGCGAGTCTCTGGATGTTGCGGAAGATGTCGTTGAGACTGGCAGCATTGCCGCCAAGGAGAGTATCGGTGGGCGCCAGCACCGTCCCGCCGGGATTCGAAGTCACATTGATGAACCTCGCCCCGATCAATCCCTCGCTTTCGATTGTGAACAGGCTGGAGGTGAACAGCTGAACGTCGTTGTCTATACGCATCTCCACCGCCACCCTGTTATCGGGGGTCAGAGCGATTCCGGATACCTGACCCTTTTTAACTCCCGCGACCAGTACAGGGTCTCCGGTCGACAGCCCGAAACCCGATTCGAAAACAACCGTTATTCTATGCGTCCTGCCCGTTCGGAGCAGATCCTGCCCCCATAGCGAACCGAAAATGAGGATTAGCAGCCCGAAGAGGACCGCAGACCCCACCTTGAGATTCGTCAGTTCCCGCTGGCCGCGCTGCCAAGCCATTTAAACAGATCCTTTCGCTCACAACCGGGAACGTCGGCACAGTCGATCTCAACCCCCAGAGCCTGGAGAGCCCTGAAGGCCTCGATATCATCCACATCCACGCATACGAAGGGAAGTATGCGTTTACGACCCTCCTTGAAGTGGAGGCCCCCCACGTTGAGAAACTCGAATGAAAACCCCTTCTTAAAAAGCCTGAGAGCATCCAGGGGGCTCTCTACAAGGACTATAATGTTCTCCTCACTGTCCAGCCACGATTGAAGGCTGTCCCCGGCCTCGTCCATTCCCAGCACGGCGATCTTCGCTCCCTCCGGTGCGGAAGCCTCATACAGCTCCCTCTCCCACCGGCTCGACGCCGCCGAATCATTCACCACGACATACATGTCCGGGTGCAGGGCACTTCCCCACCCCTGGGTCACCTGGCCGTGGATGAGACGATCATCGACCCGCATGAGGAGGAGACTCAAGGTTTGATCCCCCGGCAACCGTACTCGGCCAGCACCTCGGGCAGCTCATCCAGCCTGGTCGATTCGCGCTTGTTCAGGAACGCCAGCAGCATGGGCAGGTTCACCCCGGTCAGGTGATGGACCTCCGGCCGTTCCCTGCTGAGCCGTTCGGCCGCCTGCCAACACGATCCTCCGTAAAGAGCTGTGAATATCACCGCCCCGTCCACACTCTTCCCTACCGCCTCCTCGATGGCCGTGAACATGGAATC
>JAGLTZ010000044.1 GCA_023135015.1 Candidatus Latescibacterota bacterium | reverse complement strand
CCATAGACCGTAATGTCCTCTTCATGCCGCTCGATCAGGTCCAGTTGATGACAGACCTGCACGACGGAACCACCGAGATACTCATATTCGCAGAAGACGTGGAACAGGTGGATATCCTGGCCGGCTCGCTCAGGAGTGAACTCGACGGGCTCGTGATCGGCGGCCTTGAAATACAGACGTGGAAGGATCAGGGAACTCTTGTACAGATGATGGAGTCGAGCGGCTCAATATTCAGTGTCGTTATTTTCATTCTCATGCTGATGGCGGGATTGATCATCGTCAATACTATGCTGATGACGGTATTGGAACGCACTCAGGAGTTCGGAATGTTGAGCGCGATGGGTATGCGACGCGGTAAAATAGTTGCCCTTATCCTGAACGAAGGCCTGGTCATTGGAATAGTGGGTGCTCTGCTGGGCGGGATTATCGGCAGCGGTCTCTCTCTCTGGCTGGAGCAGAATGGTTTCAACATCTCTGCCGCCATGGAGGGCTTGGATTTCCCGATGAAGAATATCATCTACTCCGACTGGAAACTGATCCATCCGATCATCGGCTTTTTTATCGGAATTGCGACCGCGGTAGGGGCCACACTGATACCGGCCAGACGGATCGTGCGCCTGAAGCCGGCAGAGGCATTGAGAGACAAATGAAAACCTTCACACTGAACCATAGCCTGATTGGGATCGCGCTGCTGGCATGCGGCATGACAGCCGCTTCGGGAACTCTCTGCCCGGCAGGTGCCCAGCCCGATCCACAGGAGATCCTGCGTCACATCGACAGCAACATCATGATCGGCTCGGCCAGAATGACTGCAAGGATGTCAGTTCAGTACAGCAACGGAGAGATCCGCACCATGGAATTCATCTCATGGTCGCAGGGCACCGACAGATCATTCCTCGAATTCACCTCACCGGCCCGCGATGCCGGAAGCCGGTTTCTTCGTATCGGTGGCGACAGGATGTGGATTTTCCTGCCCAGAGTGGGTAAAAGTGTGCGCATCCAGGGACACATGCTCCGCCAGGGACTGATGGGGAGCGACTTCTCTTTCGGCGATGCGACAGAGAACCCGAGCATGGTCGAGGATTACAGCGCTACCCTGGAGAGGGAGGAGACTTTCAACAACCGTCCGACATACGTCCTCTACCTGGAGGCGAAGCGGGATGATCTCGCCTATCCTTCACGCAGAATCTGGGTGGACAGCCAGCACTGGCTCCCCCTGAAGGAAGAGCGATATGCAAAGAGCGGCAAACTGCTCAAGACGATGATCCTGGGTGATGTCAGGAGAGTGGGAGATCGCTGGTACCCGTTCAGGATGGAACTGAACAATGCATTGCAGGCCGATACCAGCACAACCCTTCAGATCATCGAGATGGAACTAGATATCCCCATACCCGCAGAGATCTTCACCATGCGCAATCTCGAAGGCGGAGACGAATAAAGGCTATCCTGTAGCGAATAATTGGGTTCCCTACTCACCTCGTTTTCACAATCTTAATTGGCACCCGTCCTGCAACTATTAAAAAACACGGCCGGTTCCGGCATGATGGGAAAATCATCGTGAATTCCAGAACTTACATGATGCAGGGAAACATGGCGGTTGCGGAGGGCGCTATCGACGCCGGTTGCCGGTTCTTCGCCGGCTACCCTATTACACCTTCGTCAGAAATCGCCGAACATCTCAGCAGGAAACTGCCCGAAATTGGCGGCAGGTTCATGCAGATGGAAGATGAAATCGCCGCCATGGGGGCAGTAATCGGCGCCTCGCTGGGCGGTATGAAGTCGATGACAGCCACCAGCGGTCCGGGATTCTCGCTGAAGCAGGAGAACATCGGTTTCGCTTCCATGACCGAGGTGCCGGTGGTTGTGGTCAATGTCATGCGTGGAGGACCCAGCACCGGGCTGCCTACGCTTCCCTCCCAGGGAGACGTCATGCAGGCGAGATGGGGCACCCACGGCGACCACCCGA
>JAGLTZ010000043.1 GCA_023135015.1 Candidatus Latescibacterota bacterium | reverse complement strand
GTCACCCCGTCAGTCCCTGGGGAATGCCAACAAAGGGCCACAAGACGCGGAAGAAGGGGAAGGCGTCAGACCGCTACATAATTCGTCGAAGGAATGTGAAAAAGTAAGGAGTAGACCGGGGATGGCACGATCGCTCAAAAAGGGGCCCTGGATTGAACCCCACCTTCTGAAGAAGGTTCAGGAGATGAACCGATCAGGGGAGAAGAAAGTGATCAAGACGTGGGCTCGACGCTCCACCATACCTCCGGAGTTCGTCGGGCACACGTTGGCAGTGCACAACGGCAACAAGTTCGTGCCTGTCTACATCTCCGAGAATATGGTAGGACACCGTCTCGGTGAATTCGCGCCCAGCCGCACCTTCAGGGAGCACGGGGGCAGGAAGACCGAGCGGGTCGTCAGGTTGAAGAAGTAGGGAGGGGGTCAGCCCGGATATGGAAGCCAGAGCAGTTGCACGCTATGTGCGGGTGAGTCCGCAGAAAGCCCGCCTGGTGATCGATCAGATCCGTGGAGTGAGAGTGGAGGAAGCGCTGAACATACTCCACTTCAGTAAGAAGGCTGTAGCAGTTCCGATAGAGAAAACGCTTCGCAGCGCGATTTCGAATCTTCTTCAGAAGGAAGAAGGAGACTCTTCGATCCCGCCCGAGCAGTTCGTGGTTACCCAGGCGTATGTGGATGATGCGGCGACCATGAAGAGGTGGAGACCGAGATCGATGGGGCGCGCCAACCCGATTCTGAAGCGTTCCAGTCACATCACTGTCAGGGTTTCGGACGGAATCGACCAGACCTCCGCGACCGAAGAGGAGTAGATTTCTTGGGCCAGAAAACGCACCCGACCGGACTTCGTCTGGGAATAGTCAAAGACTGGGATTCAAGGTGGTTCGCGAAAAGCGGGGATTTCGCCGACCTGCTCGATGAAGATCTCACTCTACGCCGCTATCTATGGCAGCGGCTCGCGCGCGCAGCTCTTTCCCGGATCGTAATAGAGAGGGCACCGAAGCGCGTAACTGTTTCGATATACACGGCCAGGCCGGGAGTGGTGATCGGAAGGAAAGGGTCGGAGGTTGACAAGCTGAAGGAGGAGCTGCAGCAGCTCACCGGTAAAGATATCTACATAAATATTCAGGAAGTGAAGCGCCCTGAGATCGACGCCCAGCTGGTGGCCGAGAGCATCGCCCGCCAGCTCGAGAGTCGTGTCTCCTGGCGCAGGGCGATGAAGAAAGCCATTGCCAGCGCAATGCGTATGGGGGCCGAGGGCGTAAAGATCACCTGCGGGGGAAGGCTGGGTGGTTCCGAGATGGGGCGCAGCGAGACCTATCATGAGGGAAGGGTGCCGCTGCACACGCTCCGAGCAGATGTCGATTTCGCCCGCGAGACCGCCTTTACCACCTACGGTACGATCGGCGTGAAAGTCTGGATGTTCCACGGCGAGGTGTTGGGGCCGGAAGGGGTTTCTGAAGAAGCGGCCGAGGGCCCGAAGAAAAGCTCCGGCAAACGCGGCAGAAAGTAGGGGATCGACGTCATGTTGATGCCGAAGAGGATCAAGTACCGCAAGCAGCAGCGGGGCAAGCATACCGGCAAGGCCAAGCGTGGGGTCTTCGTGGCTTTTGGCGCCTATGGGCTGAGGGCTCTCGAATCGGGGTGGATCACTAATCGTCAGATAGAATCGGCCCGTGTCGCGATGACCCGGTATGTCAAGAGGGGCGGCAAGATCTGGATACGCATTTTTCCAGATAAGCCGCTGACCGAGAAGCCCGCCGAGACCCGTATGGGTAAGGGCAAGGGGAACCCGGAGCACTGGGTGGCTGTTGTCAAGCCGGGCCGCATAATGTTCGAAATCGAAGGTGTAAATGAAGAAGTAGCAAGGGAGGCATTCCGCCTCGCCGCACACAAGCTGCCGATCAAAACGGCGTTTGTGGTCCGGGAGGTGCTGTGATGAAAACTTCTGAGATCCGTGAGATGATGCCCGGCGAGAGGATCACCAGACTGGAGGACCTCAAGGAGGAGCTGAGGGGTCTGCGGTTCGGGAACGTGATGCAGCAGGTCTCCAATCCGTTGGAGATACGTGCGGTCCGCCGTGATATTGCCAGATTGAAGACGATTATTGCCGAAGAGGTCAGGAAAGCTGGTGCCGGGCAGACAGAGGGCCCGACCGAAAAGGCCGGAGGTGAAGAGGCATGAGTGAGCGCGGTTTGCGCAAGGTCCGGACCGGACGCGTCACCAGCGCCAGGATGGACAAGACGGTTGTCGTGACGGTGGACAGGCTGGTCCGGCACCGACTGTACGGCAAGGTTATCAAGAGGCGTTCGAAGCTCTACGCTCACGACGAAGAGAACCAGTGTGCTGAAGGCGACATCGTCAAAGTGACTGAGACCCGCCCGTTGAGCAAAACGAAATGCTGGCGGGTGGTCGAGATCGTAAAGAAAGCCACAGGCTGACAGGCTGAGGGCGGATCATGGTCCAGGTCGAAACTAAACTCAGAGTGGCGGACAACACCGGCGCCAAGGTTATCCAGTGCATCAAGGTACTGGGAGGCACGAGGAGGCGCTACGGCGGCATCGGCGACATCATCGTGGCGACCGTCAAGGACGCCATCCCCGGTGGGGCCGTCAAGAAGGGTGATGTGAAGAGGGCGGTGGTTGTACGCACCCGCAAGGAGCAGCGCCGAAGGGACGGCTCATACATAAGGTTCGATGAAAACGCGGGTGTTCTGATCACCGAGGCGGGAGAGCCGATCGGCACCCGTATCTTCGGGCCGGTGGCACGGGAACTGCGGGAGAAGCAATTCATGAGAATCGTCTCCCTAGCACCAGAGGTTCTGTAACCATGCATATCCGTAAGAACGACCAGGTAATCGTGATTTCAGGCAACGACCGGGGTAAGACCGGGAAGGTCCTGAAGACCTATCTGCAGACGAACCGTGTCGTCGTGGAGGGGATCAGTTTCATCAAAAGGCATACGCGGCCAACACAGACGAATCCCCAGGGTGGCATCGTCGAAAGGGAGGCGCCTATCAACGCCAGCAATGTGATGGTGATCTGTCCCAAGTGCAACGAAGGGGTAAGGACCCGCTCGATCGAGGTAACCGGCAGCGACGACAGGGTCCGTCACGTACGTGCATGCTGCAAATGTGGTGAGATGGTTGGGGGTGAGGGGTAATGGAGAAGCCGAGGATCCAGGCCCGCTACGAGGAAGAGATCCTGCCTGCCCTCAAGAAACAGTTCGGCTACAAGAACAATCACCAGGTGCCGAGGCTGTCGAAGATCGTGATCAATCGGGGTGTTGGAGAGGCAACCCAGGATGTAAAGCTCCTTGAGGTCGCTATTGAAGAGCTGACGACAATCTCGGGCCAGAAGGCGGTCATCCGGCGAGCCAGGCAATCTGTGAGCAACTTTAAACTCCGGACCGGGATGGCGATCGGGGCAAAGGTTACCATCCGTCGTCAGCACATGTACGAGTTTCTAGACCGTCTGATCACAATCGCCCTGCCGCGCGTACGCGACTTCCGCGGTATGAGCAGAAATTCGTTCGACGGACATGGCAATTACAATATGGGACTTAAAGAACAGATCGTGTTTCCGGAAATCGATTACGACAAGGTGGCCAAGATTGACGGAATGAATGTGGCCATAGTTACCACAGCCGAGACCGATGAGGAGGCTTTTGCTCTCCTTGCCGGGCTCGGGATGCCATTCCAGAGGCAGGAGGCTTGAGGGCAAGTGGCGCGTAAATCAATGGTAGAGAAGGCGAAGAGAACCCCGAAATTCTCAACCCGTGGAGTGAACCGGTGCCGCCAGTGTGGCCGCCCGCGCGCCTATATGAGGCGCTTCGGCCTCTGCCGCATCTGTTTCAGGAACCTGGCCCTTGAAGGGAAGATTCCAGGCGTCCGAAAGGCCTCATGGTAGTTTCCGTCCGGAAACAGGGATTGACAGCCCTTTCTGAATGAGGAGCCGAGACTTCGCATGAGCATGACCGATCCGATAGCTGACATGTTGACCCGCATCAGAAATGCGGCGGAAGTGGGTCATCCCAAAGTGGATATCCCCGCCTCGAAGATAAAGATTGAGATCGCTCGTATCCTGTGGGATCACCATTACATACGCGGCTTCAGGATGACCGAGGACGAGAAGCAGGGAATCCTCAGAGTTTATCTGAAGTACACCGAAGACGAAACTCCCGTATTCAAGAAGATTACCCGTGTAAGCAAGCCCGGCCTGCGCAGGTATGTCTCGTCGGATGAGATTCCCAGGGTAAAGCAGGGGCTCGGCATGGCTATCCTTTCGACCTCCGATGGGATTCTCAGCGATCGCGAGGCACGCAAGCGGGGAATCGGCGGCGAACTCCTCTGCACCGTCTGGTAGGGGGAAGGAGCCTTACTAATCATGTCACGAGTGGGGAAAGAACCGATAGCCATACCCGAGGGAGTGGATGTGACTGTCGATGGACAGACGGTGACTGTATCAGGCCCCAAAGGGACCTTGAGCGATGTTGTGCCCGAACCTATCGAGATTATCCACAGCGGGGATGAGCTGCAGGTTCAGCGACCTTCGGATGAACCGCGAGACCGCAGCCTTCATGGTCTGAGTCGCACTATGGTGGCGAACATGGTCACTGGCGTCACCGAAGGGTATACAAAGATTCTTGAGTTCGTAGGGGTCGGTTACCGCGCTGAACTCAAAAAGGGTAACCTTTTACTCAACCTCGGCTTCAGCCACCCGATTCTGGTGAAGGCGCCCGAGGGGGTCACTTTCGGGGTGCAGCCCGACGGTAGCATCACCGTCAGTAGCATCAACAAGTACCTTGTCGGGCAGGTCGCGGCAAATATCAGGGCGCTGCGACCTCCGGAGCCTTACAAGGGCAAGGGGATCCGCTACAGGGGCGAGTATGTTCGCCGCAAGGCCGGCAAGACCGGTGCAGCCGGGATAGGCTAAGTGCACGGAGGAGAGAAGAATGCCTGTCGGTTACGTTGAGAGAGACACTGTTGCGTTGAGGGCGCGCCGCCGACGCCGGATACGGAAGAAGATCCAGGGCACGGCCCAGCGTCCGAGGCTTTCGGTATTCCGAAGCAACAAGCATATCTACGCACAGATCATAGACGACTACTCTTGTCATACCCTCGCCCAGGCCTCCTCCCGTCAGCTGGGCATCAAGGAGTCCTGCAAGACGGTCGAAGTCGC
>JAGLTZ010000429.1 GCA_023135015.1 Candidatus Latescibacterota bacterium | reverse complement strand
GTCTATGGAGATATCCAGAGGCGGACGTCCGGAATGGCTACCGAAGGTTGGAACACGGCTGCCGGCCAGAGCACAGGGTGGGGAGGAAGCTTCGGGTTCAAAAACGACGGCCTGGTAAGACTTGGGCCAATGTGGATGCTCAGTGAACCTGAGCCCATCCCTAATCTGGCGAAATCCTGGGAGTGGTCTGAGGATGGCATGATCCTCACGATGCACCTGATCAAAGGAGCAAGGTGGTCGGACGGCGTGGAATTTACCGCAGATGATATCCTGTTCACCTATTACGATAACGTCTTGGATCCCAACGTTCCAAACTGGAGGAGTGCCAGTTCATGGACTTACGGAGGCAAAGTCACAGAGCTCGAAAAGGTGGATGACTATACGATAAGGTGGCACTTCGGTGAACCTTTCCCAGTGCAAGCACTTTTCTTGATGGGAAGTCATCTTAACGCTCCGGTGGCTGCACATGTGTACAAGCAGTATCACCCCAAATATAACCCCGCGATGACGTATGATGACTACCTGCACTCTACCCCGGCAGAGGACTTGCCAGCAGTGGTCATGGGAGCCTATGTTCCCGTCGCTCACGTGCCCGGCCAGATCCTGGTGTATGTAAGAAACCCTTACTACTACCAGGTGGACGAACAAGGCAACCAATTGCCGTATCTCGACGAAATCATCTTCAGAAAGGCCGAGACGTGGGACGCAAGGATTTATGATATTCTTGCTGGGGCCTGTGACCTCACGCCCATTCAGAATCCTGCCCTGATGCCGGTGGTTCAAGCGGCTTCGCAGAACCCTGCAAGTCACTTTGTGGTCCAGGAAGGTCCCTTCACCATGCCTTATCAGATCAATCCAAATTACTCCCTTTATGCCGGCGTAAAAAGTGACAGAGACACGGCTTTACGACTGATGTTTAGGGAGAAAGAGTTCCGGCAAGCGATGTCTCACCTCATCGACAGGGAAGGAATCACGCAGGGGCTGTACCCGGTACCGGCTGTTCAGCCATTCTATGGGGCATACCCCTCCGGTTCAGCCTACTACCAAGAAGACAAGGTAGTCAAGTATCCCTACGATCCTGCGGAAGCGAAGAGCCTCCTTGCGGGACTGGGATTTGTGGACACCAATGGAGATGGGTACCTGAATTGGCCTCAAGATTCCTTAATCGCGGGAGAGGAGCTCATCATCGAGGTCATGACGGAAGCCACGGAGCCGGAGCATGTGGCGACGGCCGAAGCGTTGGTCGATGGTTTCAAAGACGCAGGCATCGACCTCCGCGTGAAGAACGTCCAGGCCGGGATCTTTATTGCAAGAGAGGATGCACAAGACTACGAACTGATATTTGGGCGCACGTACGCGGCGACCCCGTGGGTCAGGCCCGACGAAGTGGGTCCCATTAGCAACATCAGTCCGCCGTGGCACAAAGCAGGCCCCGGAGGGCAACGAGATCTTCTGCCCTTTGAGGAGAGGATCGGGGAGTTGCTTGCGGCGACTCCAACGATGACTTCCGCAG
>JAGLTZ010000428.1 GCA_023135015.1 Candidatus Latescibacterota bacterium | reverse complement strand
GCAGTACAGTCGGCGCTGCCGCTGATATCCCCCGACGCCGGGACGGTCGGAATCTTCAGCGGGGATACTCCTCTGCTGAGCCCACAGATCGTACACGACCTGACCCGGGAGCACTTTGTGAAGGAGGCGTATGTAACTCTGCTGACGGCCGAGCTGAGTGATCCATCCGGCTACGGCCGGATCGTACGCGACGGGGAAGGATTGGTGGAGCGCATCGTGGAGGAGAAGGATGCAGGACCCGGAGAGCTGGCTATCAGGGAAATCAACGCGGGAGCCTATATCTTCAATCGTACGGCCCTGGAGGAGTCCCTCGTAATACTTCGGAACGACAACGTACAGGGGGAGTTCTATCTCACCGATACAATTACTCTCATCCGGGCCGGAAGCCGCCAGGTCGCAGCGTTCAAGGCCCCCGGGGATGCGACCGAGGTACTGGGGGTCAACACGGTAGAGCAGCTCATTCAGGCGGATCTGCTGTTAAGAGAGCGGGAGAATTGAAGGTGAAGGTTACCTGTCGTCCATTTGCAGGAAGCACATCCCTCGGTTCTGTGAGCAGCAGGGTGCTCACCTATGCAGGAGTCGTTGCCGCAGTCGTCATCGTGGTCGTGGCGGTGGTGGCCCTGATGATGGCCGAGCGGCCCGAAAGGGAGACCCCACGGGATGCGTTCGCCGAGCTGGAAGCCGCCTGGGGCATCGACTCGCCCGATTCGCGTCCCCAGGTCGAGGTCCTCAACGGTTGCGGTGTCTCCGGAATAGCCGCCCGTGCACACGAGTACCTGCGGAGGCTGGGCTTTGATGTGGTCAACGTCGAAAATGCCCCGGCCTTCGACTATGAGAAAACGCTCGTCATCGACAGGGGCGGTGATGAAGGCATCGCCCGCAGGGTGGCGCGTTTCCTGGGAACGGATAACGTCATACGCCAGGTCCGCCCGGAACTTATGCTTCAGGTTACGGTGATCCTGGGCAAAGACTACAGGTCGCTGAAGCCGTACGGGGAAGTGGAGCCGTAGTGGCCACTCCACACACCTCGAGGTATCAGGAAAGAGCGGCCATGCGGGCCGGGGCCTCCCCGGAGGTCGCCCGCGGGTTTGCCGGGGCCGCTTTGACCAAGAAGGCGATCGACTTGGTCATTCTGGATTTGAGGAAACTCACCAGCGTAACCGATTTCTTCATCGTGGGGACGGTTTCAACCGATGTGCATTCACGTGCCGTCGAGGGTGCGGTGAAGGAGTGGGCCAAAGATGAACTGGGTCAGCGCCCGTGGCATGTAGAGGGGGCGGAGGGAACCCGGAACTGGGTTCTGCTCGATTATATTGATGTTGTAGTTCACCTCTTCCTGCCGGATGCCCGTGCTTATTACACCCTTGAAAGGTTGTGGGGTGACGCTCCTATGGAGGAGATAAGAGACCCGGAACAGGGGAATCATGCCGCTCCTTGATCGTACAGAAGGAGACCTCCGGCTGGCACTTTCCTCAGCCGCTGCCAGGGTGGGGTGGGAGCTGGGGCCCGAAGAAGCCGCTGTAGAAATCCCCAGGGATCCCTCCCACGGTGAACTGGCGTCCGCTGCCGCCTTTTCGCTGGCAGGAGTTCTGAAGAAGAGCCCGCGTGAAGTGGCGGAAGCGCTGAAAAAAGAGCTCGAGAAGGAACCGCTACTCCAGAGAGTTCCGCTCGAGAGGGTAGAGATCGCCGGCCCCGGTTTCCTCAACTTCCGGATGAAGCCGGAGTGGCTGGAGAACGGCCTCGCCGAGGTGCTCTCTGAGGGGGCGGACTACGGCCGCAGTGACCGGATGGCCGGCGAGGTGATCCTGTTCGAATTCGTGTCCGCAAACCCGACAGGTCCGCTGAACGTCGTGAGCGCCAGGGCGGCTGCGGTCGGGGATGTGCTGGCGGCGCTGTGTGAGGCGGCGGGGGCCCGTACGGGACGCGAGTTCTATGTAAACGACGCCGGCCGTCAGGTCCAGCTGCTGGGCATCAGCCTCGAGGTCAGGGTCCGGCAGCAGCTGGGCGAGGATACGCAGGTTCCGGAGGACGGCTACCACGGCGACTACCTGGTCGACA
>JAGLTZ010000427.1 GCA_023135015.1 Candidatus Latescibacterota bacterium | reverse complement strand
CTCTACCTCTTCCTCTACCTCTACCGAGTCCTCGGCCGGTTTGAAGCCTTTGCGAACGATGTTAGCCGCCTGCGGCCCCTTAGGCCCCTCCGTGATTTCGAATTCAACTTCCTCCCCTTCCCGGAGGGATCGGAATCCATCACCTGTAATAGCCGTGTAGTGTGCAAATACGTCTGGGCCATCCTCCTGGCTGATAAACCCGTATCCTTTCTGATTGTTGAACCACTTAACAGTACCGATAGGCATCTGATTCAAACTCCCGCGCCTCGATTCAATTGTCAGTCCAAGATCACGAGATCCGGACGGCTCGCCGCCGAGCCCTTCATCTGACAATCATGGCCGAGATAGGGGTGCTCCCACAAGCAGTTTCTGACACTCAATATTTTCCATCCGGAGTTTCCGGAATCTCCCGGTTATTCCAACAGTACACTTCTCTGTCGGACTATCTCGTAAAAAACAATTCCCGCTGCCACAGAGGCGTTGAGGCTTGCTGTTTGACCTCTCAGTGGAATCGATGCAAGAAAATCACAGGAGGAACGGACCGCAGGTCGCACACCCTTCTCCTCACCACCTATGACCACCACCAGCGGTCCGGTCAGGTCCAGTTCCCAGGGCGGCGACCCTTCGTCCGCCGCAGTTCCCACCACCCAGAGACCAAGATCCTTGAGGCGGGTGATTGCGCGCGAGAGGTTTGGGACTCTGCATAGTGGGACTCGCCAGAGGGCTCCCGCTGCAGCTTTCTCCGCGGCCGGGCCGGGAACAGCTGAGCGATGTCGCGGAACGATTATACCGTCTACTCCCAGCGCCTCTGCGCTCCGTACCACCGCACCCAGGTTGTGCGGATCCTGAACGTGATCCAGTGCCACCAGCAGCGGGGTCTCCTTCTTTGCCGCCGCAGCCACCATCTCCTCGAAATCGGTGAAAGGTGTTGTCGCGACCCTGGCAACCAGGCCCTGGTGGGATGCGCTCCCGGTCATCCGGTCGAGCGCCTCTCTGGGCTGGAAAACCAGGGGAACACCGAGGTTGCGGGCCTGCATCACAACTTCCTCCACCCTGCTGTTTCTCCTGCCCCGGATCACGAACAGCTTATGAATGCGTTCCGGCTTCTCCTCCAGTGCCGCCCTCAGCGGGTTAATACCGTAAATCAGGTCTGGCACAGATAATCCTCCCACGGGGTGTGAGGTTCAGGCGATATCCGCCAGCGCAATCTTCCTGCCCATCCGGCGCTGCAGGATCCGACGCCATTCATCCAGCACATCCTCAGCCACCGCGGGTGAACCGGGCGATCCCTCCTCCCCACCGAGGCCGAGGGCGGTGAAGGCATCGGTCCTGGCCTGAGTGAGGAGTTTCTGGTCGGCTATCAGGCTGGCTATACGGAGGTCGGGCAGACCATGCTGGCGGGTCCCGAAAAACTCGCCCGGGCCACGGATTTCCAGGTCGGCCTCGGCTATCTTGAACCCGTCGGTGGTTTCATTCATCGCCTGCAGCCTCCTTGTCCCCTCTTCTGTGATATCCTCTCCAGCGAGTAGCACGCATACCGCTTTAGCATCCCCTCTCCCCACACGGCCCCTGAGCTGATGCAGCTGTGAGAGCCCGAATCTCTCCGCGTGCTCAATCAGGATCATGGACGCACCCGCAACGTCCACCCCGACTTCGATGACCGTAGTGCTTACAAGCAGCTCAACCTCGCCGCTGCGGAATCGCTCCATCACCTGGTCCTTCTCTTCCGGCTTCATCCTCCCATGGATCAAGCCCAGGTTGTGGTCCCGGAGCGGGCCCGACCGCATCCACTCGTAAGATTCAACAGCCGCCCTCAGGTCGCTGCTTTCCGTTTCCTCCACCAGCGGGAACACCCAGTAGACCTGGTCCCTGTCGTCAAGGGCCCGGCGCACCCGCTCCACCACCTGCTCCCGCTTTTCAATCGATATCCAGTGGGTTTCCACCGGCTGCCTCCCGGGGGGCATCTCGTCGATGATGCTGGTATCCAGGTCGCCGTAGAGGGTCATCGCGAGTGTCCGGGGAATAGGGGTGGCCGTCATCACCAGCACATCGGGGTCTCTCCCTTTGGCCTGAAGTGCGCCGCGCTGCAGTACACCGAAGCGGTGCTGTTCATCGACGACAACCGCTCCAAGGCGGGAGAAGTCCACATCCTCCTGGATGAGGGCGTGGGTGCCGATGACCACAGATGGTGTTCCCGATCGCAGCTCGTCAAGAACGGAGCTGCGGCCAGCGCCCGAGAGCCGGGAGGTCAGGAAGTGCACCCTCACGTCGAGGCGGGCGAATTCCTGTTCCAGTCGGGAAGCGTGCTGCTCGGCCAGGATCTCGGTCGG
>JAGLTZ010000426.1 GCA_023135015.1 Candidatus Latescibacterota bacterium | reverse complement strand
GTCCAGGTGACCAAACCCGCGGGAACCCAACCTGACAGACTGGTCGACAAGCCTCCCCTCGAGGGCGATGCCGCGGCCCACGTTGTCGTCATCGCCTTTTCCAGACAGGGTATTGTCATCTCTTTGGCTGATGCCTAACTCGGCTTTCAACCGTAGAGTGGAAGATGAAATAAGCTCTGCTTGAAAGTCAACCAT
This sequence comes from Candidatus Latescibacterota bacterium, assembly GCA_023135015.1. Classification (GTDB taxonomy): domain Bacteria; phylum Blakebacterota; class Blakebacteria; order Blakebacterales; family Blakebacteraceae; genus JAGLTZ01. The sequence continues at coordinate 2,168 of JAGLTZ010000426.1, read as the reverse complement.
GGACTGTCTGCTGGGCAGGGGCAGGTATATCCGGGGAAGGTAGCGCCGGTCACCATCACCCATGTAGACGTAGTAGTAGCGGTTGTCCTGCAGGCTGAACTGGCGAACGTATTCTCCATTTCCCGATCCCACATCGCTGAATGCCACATTATAGATGCCAATGGAGTCCGGCCCTACATACACGAAATAGGTAGAATCCACCCAAACATAGTCCCCCCCCTCTCCCGCGCTGGTGTCCACCAGAACCCAGCCGTTCCTCCAGGCCGCTTGGGAATCGTCTCCCGCCCCCTCCAGGATGGCCCGATCCTCCCTGGACAGGGCCACGTCGATGGGGTTATCGCCGTCGTCCGATTCGCGAATGTACATCGTATGCAGTTTGAGCTTATCATCAAGCAAAGCAGTCCCACCATACCCTCCGTAGAAGCTGCGCTTGTACTTCTGACCGGAGTACTCGTAGTCCACCACTACCCGGGAGTCGGCGGTAATCAGATGATGCATGCTGAAAGTGATCTCTCCGCTGCCATACTCGATGATGTAATCGTTGTTTTGCCCCCGGGTTACCCGTTCGCCATCCACCCACACCCGTTCCGTGCCGGCCAGCACGATGATGTCTGTCCCGCCCTGATCATCCGTCAGCTGATAGGGGCCCTGTTTACCCTCTACTCCGGAGAAGCTCATGCTTCGAAAATATCCCCTGGAAATCGCTCCCGCCAGGGTAGCATGAATTCCCGGGAACTTGACAGCACCCTTGGCCCCCTGCAGCTTGCGATTAAACTGCCCGAACTCTCCCTGCAGATATGAGATCTCGAAGTCACCCAGGGTGGCCGTGGCGTTTCTGCTGCTGATCTCCACCAGTACTTTGTCGATCTCCTCCAGCGTTTGGGTGTCTCCCTCAGGCTGCAGGGGACTGCTTTGATCGGACAGCAGGGCTACAACTTCCACATCGGTCGAGATCTTGCCGGAGATATTTACCTGCAGGGATTGTTCCAGGGAGAGGTCGCGATCTGAGCCCAGAGAGATGGCGAAGGTTTTACTTCCACCCACTTTCAGGGCTGATGGAATGCTGGTCTGCGAAGGGGTTGTGGTTACAGCGGGGGTGGGCGAGGTGAGCACCTGTGCCTCGCCCGGCTCACCAATCTTTAGCCGATGAAAGTACTGCTTCTTCAGTGAGAAGGGCAACTTCTCATACTGTACGCGGATAAGAGAGGTTAATGATGGAGGGACAGTAAAAGTGATCAGGCCCAGGTCATGATCTATCCGGTAATCCAGAAGTGGAGTTAACGGTCGCTCATCTACCCAGACTCGCTCCCGATGGAGCAGAAGAAATTGGTCAGGAAGTTTAAAGGGGCCGGCCGTTCCATCTGCCTCCAGGAGAACGGTCCTGTGAAAAAGGGAATAGTACTGTTCCATTGCGGGCTGTCCGGCACAGGAACCAACCTGGAGAAAAATAGCCCAAACCAGCAACAGGCAAGAAAACAGGTGGCCAACTGTCCTCGTGCTCATGCCCCCCCAGCCTCTGAAGGTTCTTCCTCCCATCTCCTAAGCCCTCACAGGCCTTCTGTTTCGGCTCGGCGCACGATCTGGAAGATTTGAACTCGCCCGTTCCCGGAGTCCAAGACGCAGAGCAAATCCGTGCCCGAGACGGCCAGGTCTATCGGCGAATGAAAGGATCCGTAGCCCGTGCCAGTGGCGCCCAGGCTGAAGAGCAATTCGCCCTGGGAGCTGAAGATACAGATGCGATCGCGGCCGGTATCGGCAACATAGAGATAGCCCTGGCCATCGGTAGCCACACCCTTCGGTCCCTCGAGCAACCCCTGACCTATGCTGCCCAGAAAACTGCCGAAGGCATCGTAACGAGCGATGCGGTCATTTCCTGTGTCGGCAACGAAGACGGCGCTCCCGCGGCCAATTGTCAGACCCGCTGGTGTTCTTAGACGATCCGCGGCAGAGGTAAATCCTCCGAAGGAGCGTTCCAGCTCCCCGAAAGAGGTCACTATCAACACCTGCTCGTTCTCCTCATCGCTGACATACAGCTCTCCTGTGGGAGCCATCTCGATGTCCCGCAGGAATCCGAAACCCAACGGTTCTTCCTCCTCCGTGGATGGTGGGATGCTGGACAGAAAGTTCAGATAGCGGTCAAAACGCTGCACGCGCCGATTCTGAGAATC
>JAGLTZ010000425.1 GCA_023135015.1 Candidatus Latescibacterota bacterium | reverse complement strand
AGCCTGTTTCCTCGGGTATTTACCTCTACAGGCTGGAAGCGGATGGTACGGTTCTCACCCGTAAAATGCTTCTGCTCCGATGAGGGCCCCTCTGATGAACTGTCGTATTGGAATCACCATCGCAGTAACAGCAGCCGTGATGATTACGGCGGGTTGCGGTAAGAAAAAGGGTCCGACCCGGCCGGAAGAGGCGAGAAGCCTGGCCGAGGAGGGGTGGAAGCTCTTTGCTCAGGAAGACTTCACGGGTGCGCTCGCGAAGTTCGACGAAGCACTCGAACTGCTGGCGGAACATCCGGACGCCAACCACGGGCGCGGCTGGACACTGGCCTACCTTGGGGATTTCAACGAGGCGAGGTTTGCGCTGGTGATGGCGAAGGATCTGGATGGAGACAACCCCGATGTCTGGGCCGGAGGCGCCTTCGTCTTCAGCGCCCTCAACAACCAGGACGATGTGGTTTACTGGGCCGAGGGCGCCCTCTTCTGGAACGAGGAAGCCTACGGTTCCGACCACGAGTGGAGCTTCAGTAAAAGGCCGTCGATCACCCACCTGCACCTGAGATGGGTGCTTGCGAAGGCACATCTGGCAAGGGGAAGCTATGCCCAGTGCGCACAGCAGCTGGATATACTGGAGAGCGGCGTGCAGCACAGCCTGGATCCGCAGAGCCTTCTGGCGGACCTCCTTAGGCTCTACAGCCAGTTCCCGTCCCCATTTTAACAGCGAATAACGGGAGAATTTTCATACCATGTCCAGCTATTCACCTGTCAGCGCACCCCGGGGAAGCTCGCTGACCTGCAAGACCTGGGGCGCGGAAGCCGCAATGCGTATGCTCATGAACAACCTCGATCCCGAAGTGGCGGAACAGCCCGAAGAGCTGATCATATACGGCGGCTCCGGAAAGGCGGCCCGCACGTGGGACGACTACCATAAGATCGTGCGTGCGCTCACCGACCTCGAACCGGATGAGACCCTTCTTGTACAGTCGGGCCGGGCAGTCGGAGTTCTCACTACACACGAGGAAGCCCCCAGGGTATTGATCGCCAACGCCAACATCGTTCCGCACTGGTCAGACTGGGAGAACTTCCGGGAATACGAGCGGCTCGGCCTTACTATGTACGGTCAGATGACCGCCGGCTCCTGGATATATATCGGGACACAGGGCATCGTCCAGGGTACTTACGAAACCTTCTCGGCGGCTGCAGGTACCCACTACGGCGGCGATCTGGGGGGTCGTCTCCTCGTATCGGCGGGATTGGGCGGCATGGGAGGGGCGCAGCCTCTTGCAGCCGTATTCTGCGGTGCAGCCGCTCTCTTCGCCGAGGTAGACCAGAGCCGAATCACCCGGAGGCTGGAGCACGGTTATTTGGATGAGATGGAGACGGATCTCGATACCGCCATAGACAGTGCGTTATCGGCCAAGGAGGAGGGGAAGGCGGTGAGTGTGGGATGGCTCGGTAACGGGGTGGACCTGCTCGAACGCCTGATCGAAAGGGAGGTAACTCCGGATGTGCTGACCGACC
>JAGLTZ010000424.1 GCA_023135015.1 Candidatus Latescibacterota bacterium | reverse complement strand
CAGCTGCTTCCGGCACCCGATGCGAGAGCGCTGCTGACATCTGGATCAACTGCAGCTGCGGATTCCCATGTCAGCCAACCGAGCATGCGCTTTGCGGCACGCCGGCTGTCCACCCTCTCGAGGGTTGGAAATCGCACACCCCTGTCGCGGTAGGCTTTCCCAACGCGCGTCTCGACCATGTTACTGATCCGGGCTTCGTCTGCTTCCGCCTGACCCGGCTCGGGCGGCCATCGCCCCTTCCCAGCTGCCCAATCCACATAATCCCGGAATAGATCGTGGAGTACCTGCCCCATCTCGGCCCCCATCAGCAGCCCTTCCGGCTCCTCCTGTTCCGCAGGCAGTCCCAGCACCCGTTCAACCATGACCCGCCAGGGACACCGGGCGTAATCCTCCAGAAGGGATACGGAAATATGGCCGCCCCTGGCCAGCCCGAGCAGCTCCAGGGACACATCGATCGCGTCCCTGGAAGTGAGGAAGCCGGAGTAGGGACCTGGTCCCCCTTTCCAGCGTTCCAGCTCCGCCTGCCAGCCGGCCCTGAAAGTGGGACACTCCCACAGAGCATAGAGGCCGTGATCCTCTTCACCGGCGATAGCCCTGCCGGCTGCCGAGAGATCGCGGTCGAGTTCCCCCAGCTGCGGTTCACCGGGCTGCGGCCTCACTGCCCCCAATGGCCTCGTATGCTTCCGGGCCAGCAGCTCCAGCCCTTCCTGCAATAATTCCCCTCCCACCAGACCCCGCATGACCTCGAGAACATGGGGACTCGCCCGGCGGATACTTCCCTGTTCATCCAGGCGGTGGTAGATGAAAACGACGTGTCTGCCGCTCTCCTGCAATAGCCTGAAGAGCAGGCGGTCTTCGTGGATGCGGTGCCTGGAGGTGGGCAGCAGCCATGTCTCGCCGCCGGATAGGACCTCGCGCTCCTCGTCCAGCAGGAGTGGATCCGGTATCGGCTTCCGGGGCCACGATCCCTCAGCCATGCCAATGACGACAACCAGCTCCGACCTGGTGCCACGAAGGTCCATCACATTATGGAGAGGTATCAGACCAATAGTTCTGATATCCCGGACAATCTTGTTGAGAGCCCACCTTACGGTATCCCGGTCCACCGGCTCTTCGATGACCGCCAGTTCACGGATCTTCTGCACCACCTCCTCGATAGAATCGATATAAGCAGGTCCGAATATATCGCTCGCCATTGATCCGAGTGTTTCGGACCACTCCTCCCAGGTGTCCGAAACTTCTTCGCCGGGCACATTCAATCCGGACAGCAGCTGATTGAGGACGGTAATCCTCGGGTCGATACCTTCTTTAACAGGCTCTGTCCCGGCTGGCCATGCCCCAGTAGGCGTATCCGTCTTTCTGCATTTACTGAATCCGTTCGACTCCAGCTTCTGGGAGAGCATCGTTGAATAGATCTCCGGAGAAACAGCGATCAGGCAGGTATCCTCCTCCCGCATGCCGCCCTTCCAAGCCGATGCCACAAGCCGGAGTGCGATATCAACCTCACCTCTCTTGCCCGGAGCGGAAACCACTGTAACCGTAGACTCCTCAAAACCGGCTGTTCCGGAGAACCTTTCCCACAGTTCACGGAGCGAGCAGGGCGAAAGAGGTTTCGAGATCTCCCCCCCTACTGCATTGATCTCTTCCGCATTCCGGCGCCACTTCTGGAACAGCCTTCCCGCGTATACTTCAGATTCGGGATATACCGGCACGTACATCTTGACAGTCGCCGCTTCGAAAAGCGTATCGAGCAGAGCTGCCTGCCCGCCCGTCAGATCATAGAAACCATAGACATAGACGCGCTGAGGCAGAACCCCACTTTCAGACATCAACTCGCGGGCCCTGTGAAACAGACCTTCCTGGTCGAGAGCGCCCGCGACGCTCAGCCGCCGCAGATACGACTCATACAGATCTGAGACAACATTCAGCCGTTCCCTGCTCAGTGCCTTTCGGCTCCCGGCCAGTTCAGCAACAGCACTTTCTCTGATCCCGGCCTCGCGGAGATCGCTAAGGGTCTTGGTTACCGCTCCCATGAACGCGGGTGTGAGACTCACAGGGGCACCGAACGTGCGTTCGATTTCCGGCAGGTGCTTCTGCACAACCCGGCGGATCAGGAGCTCCCGGGCCACGCGGCTGAGTTCGGTGACTCCGGACGAACCGGTGCAGGTGATAATTCGCCGGGCCAGCTGGGTGAAATCCATAGACCGCAACCCCGAACAGG
>JAGLTZ010000423.1 GCA_023135015.1 Candidatus Latescibacterota bacterium | reverse complement strand
CCGCAGGTGCTCCAGTGGTTCGCTGAGGGGAAGATACGGATAGAGGACTACAGAGTGTATGGCACAGAGAAAGATCCCATCCTGTAACAGTGATCGGAGTTATTAAGATATGACGAATTCCGCTGAACCCGTTCCAGTACAACGCGCACTTCTGAGCGTTTCAGACAAGACGGACCTGGTTGAGTTCGCGAAGGGTCTGGCTGACCTGGGAATCGAGATTTTGTCAACCGGCGGGACGCGCAGTGTCTTGGAGGAAGCAGGTCTTACGGTCATCGATGTGTCCGATTACACCGGCTCGGGCGAGATGATGGATGGGCGGGTCAAGACCCTCCACCCCAAGCTTCATGCAGGTCTTCTGGCCCGGCGCGATCATGAAGGTGATATGGCGGAACTGAAGGAGCTCGGATGGGATACGGTCGATCTGGTAGCCGTGAATCTCTACCCGTTCGAGGAGAAGGCGATAGAGGGCAGGCTCGGTATCAATGAGGCAACTGCCTTCATCGATATCGGAGGTCCTACGATGCTGCGTGCGGCGGCGAAGAATCATAAAGGTGTGGTGGTAGTGCCCGATCCATCCTTCTACGCAGGCGTGCTGGAGGCCCTGCGTGAAGGTGATGAGGTGGCCGTGCCGCTGGCGCTCAGCAGGCGGCTGGCGTCGGAGGTCTTCAGGCGTACAGCTCTATACGATGGTGCTGTTTCCTCATACCTCCAGGAGCTGATCGGAAAGGAAGAGGAAGGTGAAGAGGCCGGAGGCGAAGAGGGAACACCCTTCGGGACGATACTCCTGCCGAGACTTGAAAGGGTTGAGGTGCTGCGTTATGGGGAGAATCCGCACCAGAAGGCTGCATTCTACCGCGATCCCTTCCGGCAGGGGCCAAATCTTGCTGATGCGGAGCAGCTGGGCGGGAAGCAGCTCTCATTCAACAATATCATCGATCTGGAATCTGCGATGGGCATACCACTCGACTTTGATGACCCGGCGTGCGCGCTGATAAAGCATACAAACCCGTGCGGGGCCGGAACGGGTGGAGATCTGATAGAGGCGTACGAAAACGCACTGGCCACCGATCCGATATCGGCGTTCGGAGGCCTCGCCGGCTTTAACAGGCCTGTCGATAAATCGCTTGCCGAGAAGCTGGTGGAGCGTTTCTGGGAGGCGATTATTGCCCCCGGCTTCAGCGAAGATGCCCTGGAAGTGCTCCGTGCCAAGAAGAACCTGAGGATCATGCGCTATGATGAGAACAGCGGGCGTGACCTGACAGGTGCATTCGACTATAAGAGGGTGTATGGTGGGCTGCTCGTACAGGAGGTTGACAGTGGCCGGGTACCGATGAAGGAGGCGAAGGTTGTCACAAAGCGGCAGCCGACCGGGGAGGAACTTGCCGCACTCGAATTCGGCTGGCGTGTCGTCAAGTGGGTGAAGTCGAACGCGATTGTCTACGCCGCAGCCGACCGCACGCTAGGTGTCGGTGCAGGCCAGATGAGCCGCGTGGACAGTGCCCAGCTTGCGGTGAAGAAAGCCGAGACTGCGGGGCTCTCGCTCGAGGGTTGTGCGATGGCCTCCGATGCGTTCTTCCCGTTCCGCGACGCGGTTGACGCTGCGGCCGAAGCGGGAGTGATGGCAATTGTGGAACCGGGTGGCTCCATTAGGGACGAGGAAGTCATAGGAGCCGCTGACGAACAAGACATCGCAATGCTGTTCACCGGCATGCGTCACTTCCGACACTAGGAGCCTGTCGGAGAAACGC
>JAGLTZ010000422.1 GCA_023135015.1 Candidatus Latescibacterota bacterium | reverse complement strand
GACTTTTCGCGTATCGCCTTCAGATCCTCAATCTTCAGCTTCGCCATTTCCGGTCTCTCTTGTATCGAAGACAACTTCTCCGTTACCCCCCGAGTAGCGGAAGTGGATGTCGACCTCGGGGTGGCCTGCTATCAGGGTCTGGAGCGTAGCGGCTATGTCACCAAGGGGTTTCAGGTCTATGTGGGAAAGCAAGAAAGTCGCTTTCACCTCGGTGCCCTCGTCTGGTGCGGATCGGACTACCAGATCGCCTCCCGCTTCCTTAGCTGCCTGGGCGAGCAACGGCAGCCCGAGTCCAGTTATTTTGCCCTCCTTCGTGGTGTAGAAGGGATCCAGTGCCATCTCGAGCGCCCGGGGCTCCATCCCCGTTCCATCGTCACAGATCGTAATCACCAGGAGGTCTTCTTCCTCCCGCTCCTCAATCTCAACCTCGATAAGGCTTGCCGAGGCGTTGATTGCATTCTCGGCGATGTCGAGAATGTGGAGTGACAGGTCCTCCACGAAATCTAAGCTACCACCCTTCTTCCGGCCTCGTTCCTGAGGCCCATTCCTATCTCGACGCAAACCGGAGCCTCGAGGAAGAAGGTCGTCGTGACCGCGCCAATGTCTTCGGGCCGGTGAGCATCGGAGGATCGGATGATCGCGTACCGGCCATCCTGGGAATATTCCTTCAGCCCTTCCTCCCTTGTCCTGGCCTTTGAGACTTCAAGGCCGTCAAGCTCCACATCCGGCGGCACGAATCCCAGCTGACCGATTACGCCGAAGGCCTCCCTGTCTACGTGAGCGGCGATCGCCAGTCCTCCGCCGCGCCGTATGTTTTCGACAATCTCTTCAAAAGGGAGCGTGGTCGCTCCTATGAGCAGGCGCTCTGAGAAGCCTTCGACCTCGTCATCGGCATTTACGATCGGCTGGATGCCGAAAATGTCTTCGTCGTTCTTCCCCGGCAGGTTCTCGTACACGAGAACCTGTAAATCGAGCGCGGCCTCGAGATCGTCGTAAAGGGCCAGGATATGGACCTCCTCCCTGGAAGTGACTTCGAGCCCTGCCAGCACAGTGAGCACCTGATCAGCCACCTGGCTGACCGCAGCCACGTTCTCTGCGGAGTTGTGGTCTGTAATCCCTATCACATCAATCCCCATTCTGATGGCCTCGGCCACGATCCTGCGCGGTGACATGTCGAGCGATGCGCATGGAGAGAGACAGGTGTGGATGTGCAGGTCACAGACATATTCCCTCACGTTCCTAACCGTCGGCCTCCCCTGATCCCGAGATCGCTGAGCAGTGCCACAGTCTCGAACGTGCTCATTTCGGTCGAGAGCATCGGAATCCCCTCTGCCTCTGCCTTCAGGGCAGTATCTGCCGCCGGTTCGCGGCCGCCCACCATGATCACGGCGGCGACCTTTGACAGCAGCGAGACCGCCACCACGTTCTCATGGACCTGGAGCGTTACCCAGATATCCCCCTCTCTGGCATTCGCTATCACGTCGGATAGGAGATCGCTTGCATATCCCCCCGTCACCTCCCGGTCCAGGCCTGCTTGCCCTGCCTTAACAGTAAGGCCTAGTTTGTCGACCACTTCATGCAACTTCATGATGGTTTAGCCACCTTCGGTTTGATCGTAATCGAGAGCTTCGTTCCCTCTCCAAAGGTCGAGGTAATCGAGAACTCATCTGAGTTTCTCTCGATGTTTGGCAGTCCCATCCCGGCTCCGAATCCGAGTTCGCGCATCTCTG
>JAGLTZ010000421.1 GCA_023135015.1 Candidatus Latescibacterota bacterium | reverse complement strand
GAGTAGTTCGCACCGGCCAGGAACATAAAGAAGACGATCACCCATTCAACCGCCGGGTTGTGGTATCCCCCGATACTGTATGGATTGGGTGAGAAGCCACCGGCCGCCAACGTGGTGAAGGAGTTACAAACTGCATCGAAGAGGGGCATGCCCGCAATCTTGAGAGCGATGACCTTTGCGAGGGTAAGACCCGCATATATCGACCAGAGTGCAATCGCGGTATTCCGGATCCGCGGTGTGAGGCGTTCTTCAGATGGGCCCGGGGCTTCGGCGAAGAAGAGCTGGCGTCCGGCCACCGCCAGGGCGGGCAGAATAGCAATGAACAGCGCCAGCACCCCCATACCTCCCAGCCACTGGGTCATACCCCGCCAGAAGAAGAGCCCCCGTGAGTATCGGCTGAAGTCGGTCAATATCGTGGCGCCGGTGGTCGTGAACCCGCTCATCGACTCGAAGAGGCTGTCAACCAGCCCGAGTCCATTCCACAGGTAGGGGATCGATCCGAAAGAGGCAACCACGAGCCACACCAGAGCCACAACCGCCAGCCCTTCCACTCTGATCAACTGGACACCCTTTGGGTGCATCCTCCGCAGGCCCTCTCCCACCAGCGCCGCGCTCACACCTGCGATGACGAACCCCAGCGACTCCCACCACCCGCCGTAGATCCAGTCCACGACCAGTGGTAGCACCATGATGAGGACGAAGTAGCGCAGGACGACGCCGATTGTATGGGCTACCAGTAAGATGCGCATCTAGAAGAAGTCTTGGGCGGCCTCTGTGGCCTCCTGCGTGGCAAAGACCAGCAACCGGTCTCCCGGTTCGATATGATCACCGCCGTGGGGGACAAGCGTGCGGTGCCCGCGGACGATCGCAGCGATGATAGCCCCTTCGATGGGAGGGGCCAGATCCTTGATCGTGGTCACCGGGTAATCGGGAGGAACCTCCAGCTCGATGACATTACCCTTCCCCTGCTCGGTGACGGCAAGGAGCCGGACATTTGTATCCTGCAGCGATGCCAGGACCGTCTTTGTCGCAGTAAGGCGCGGGTTGAGGGGAACATCGATGCCGAGGCTCTCGAAGAGGTGCAGGTTGCCGGGGTTCGAGACCCGCGTGATGATCTTGGGGATCTCCATCTCGCGGGCCAGCAGCGAACAGAGCAGGTCTTTCTCATCGTCGCTGGTAACCGACACCATAACATCGGAGAGATAGATCTGCTCTACGTCCAGAAGCTCCAGATCGGTCCCGTCACCGTTGAGGACCAGGGTCGATTTCAGCTCAGCGGCCAGCTTCTCGCATCGCTCGGGGTCCTTTTCGATGATCTTTATCTGGAGGTCTCCCTCCTCCTCCAGGATCCGCGCCAGGATCGCCCCCACATTGCCGCCACCGACTATGGTGACATTCTTCACCTTCTCTTCCACCGGACGGCGGAAGAACTTCTTCTCGACCGCGCGGAGCGCCTTCTTCGTTCCCATGAAGGAGACCTTGTCACCTTCGTGGAAAACAGTGTCGCCTCTAGGGATATAGAAATCGTCATCCCGGGCGACCGCCACAGCCAGCACTCCGTCGTGCAGATCAAGCTGAT
>JAGLTZ010000420.1 GCA_023135015.1 Candidatus Latescibacterota bacterium | reverse complement strand
ACACGCATCACTCAAGAGCGGACGTAACCACGTTCAGTTGAAGAGCAGGCACAACAACGATGTAATAATAACCGGTTCCGGCATGTCCGGAGAAGTGCTCGTCACCTTGACATGAAGTCGGGCCTCTCTGATATCCTAGGATATCAACCAGGTCCGTGCTGCTCCCAAGTGAACGGCTTATTACGAAAGAGGAGTCTCACAGTGGAAAAGGAATCCAGACACTCGAACCAGAGTGGAATATCCCGCAGGGGTTTTTTGAGCGTAGGCGGTGCAGCTGTCGCCGGAACCACACTCTCCATGCGTCCAGGGAGCGTCGTGGAAGGACGAGAGCGGCAGGGTGGTGGAGCAAAGATTCGGAAGTATAAGACACTGGGACGCACCGGGTTTGAGGTCTCTGATCTGGCTGTTGGCGGAGTTCCCCTGAGGAATACTGCTGTAGTCCGATACGCCTATGAGAAAGGGATCAACTATTTCGATGTCGCCGAAAGATACAGCGGGGGAGCTGCCGAGGAGGCTGTCGGCGAGGCCATGCAGTTCATGGACCGAAGCAAGATTTTTATAACCACGAAAATCGGCATGGGCAACAACGATACAGTAGAAACCGTTCTGGATAGATGCGGGCAATGTCTAGCGCGAATGAAAACAGATTATATCGATGCCTTTTATATGCACGGAATCGGGAGCGTCGAAGCTCTCAACAATCCCGTTTTTCATGCCGCAACCGACCGGCTGAAAGCGGATGGGAAAATCAAGTTCATCGGTTTCTCCTGTCATGGCCCCCGTGGCAACAGGGGTGACAGCATGGAGGACGTGCTGCTGGCGGCTGCAGAGGATGGGCGGTTCGATCAGGTGCTCTACGTTTATAACTTCATGAACAGGGAAGTGGGTGACAAGATACTGGCCGCCCTGAAGGCGAAGAACATCGGCACCACTGCGATGAAGACCGCGCCGGGAATGCTCAGGCCTACGCCGTTCGATCCCGAAAACCCGACCGAGCAGCAGACCCAGTACATCGATCGCATGGTGAGCCGCGGCCGTTCGAGGGAGCAGGCGATAACGGGATTGAGGCGGCAGATCGAGCGCCAGCATGAGACTTATCAGAACACACGTCCGTTCATAGAAAAGTACGGGATTGAAACCGAAGAACAGCTCAGACTGGCAAGCATACATTGGGTCGCACAGAATCCCGATATGCATACAACATGTGTCGGTATGAACGACCTCGATATCATCGACAAGATTGTGCCTCTTTCGGGGACGACATTGTCGCCAGCTGATGAAGCTCTTTTGAGTGATTATGAGACAGTTCTGAACGACAAGTACTGCAGGCATGGATGCAACATCTGTGCCGATGCTTGTCCCAACGGACTGCCCGTCAGCACCATCATGCGGTACGCGTACTACTTCGAGTGCCAGGGGCGCGAGAAGGATGCAATGCTTGAGTACGCGGCACTGGATGAAGGGGATGCCTCCCTCTGCATCGGCTGCCATGCACCATGCAGTGGCGCCTGCCCTTACGGAATAGACATCCAGTCTACCATGCTGCAGGCGCACTCGCTTCTGACATTGTAGCTGACAGACGTATCAAGAATGGCAAAGAAGGCTTCCGGGCCCTCGAACTCGGATCAGCAAAGCACTAGACATGTCAATTTATTTATGGATAGCATAGATAGATGTATTTTTGCCCGCCCACGTATTTCTTAGACAGACAGCATACCGCTATTGCAGGCGTCTTTGCCCTCCTGCTGCTGCTCGGAAACTCGGATCGTGCGCTGGGAGTTGAATCGAGCCTCGCTCTAACGATACCGCAGGATCCACCATCTATCGCGATCTACCAACCCACAGGTGTACAGACCGGAAACGTGACCGTTCCATATGTGATCTCCGACACTGACAACAGTCTGGTCGGCCTGCTGGCGGAATACTCCGTAGATACCGGTTCAACCTGGCAGGCGGCTACAGTCACAGGTGACACGTCAGACATCGCCCCTGCCAATTACGATGGAAGCGTGGCATGGGCGTCGGGCACGGACCTATCGGGGCAGGATATATATGGTATCTGGCTGCGGATCACACCGAGGGATTCTGGCGGTTGGGGCACAGCGGATACCACCTTCATTGATATCGACAACCTGTCACCCCAGTGGATAGCGGCGGAGGGGAACAGTGGG
>JAGLTZ010000042.1 GCA_023135015.1 Candidatus Latescibacterota bacterium | reverse complement strand
TGGCGTCGCGGTGTAGAAGGAACATGCGGTAATTCCACATCGCGAAGGCGATTGCAGCGCATGTCTCATTGTATGAAGTAGCGTTCGGCAGCTCGTAGTCGTCACCGAAACCCTCCCTGTCCCGCCGCGCACCGATACCACCTGTGATGTAGAGCTTCTTTGAAACAATATTCTCCCATATCCGGTCGAGAGCCTTTACATACTCTTTCTCGCCCGTAAGTGCGGCCACATCCGCCATTCCGCTATAGAGATAACCGGCTCGAACAGCATGACCCACCACTTCATCCTGTTCGACTACAGGCTTGTGATCCTGGCAGTACTCGCCATAGAGCTCATGGCCCTCGGGGTTACCGCGTTCGTCCAAGAAGAAGGTGGCCAGCTCAAGGTAACTTACTTCGCCGGTCGCCCTGTAGAGTCTGGCCAGACCTATCTCGATCTCCTCGTGTCCGGGCACCTCGCGCAACCGGTCGGGTCCAAAGACCGAGTCTATGTGGTCGGCCAGCCTCACTGCGACCTCGAGAAGCGTGCGCTTGCCAGTGGCCTGATGGTGCGCCACGGCGGCCTCGAAGAGATGACCCGTGCAGTAGAGCTCGTGCCTCCACTTCATGTCGGTCCAGCGCTTCTCCGGTTCAACGAGCGTGTAGTAAGTATTCAGGTAACCGTCATCCCATTGGGCAGCCGCGATCTTTGAAATCAGCTCATCCAGGTAGTGATCGAGTTTTTCATCGTAGGCTATGGCGAGCGAATAGGACGCACCTTCGATGACTTTGTACACATCCGAATCGTTGTAGTAAATCCCCTCGAACTCACCCTCCATGAGACCGCCCGCCTTGGCGAAATTGCTGATCCGACCGGTCTCTTCACACTTCTGGAAATCGTAGGGTATGGTGACCTCGCGGTTTGTCTCCATCCGCGGTGTCCAGAAAGCATCCTGTACCTGCACCTTCGTGAAATCGACGGGCGAAATCGCAAGATCCTCTTTGCTGCAGGCCGACATACCCATTAGAAATGCCAGTGTAATGACCGGTATTGCCTTTACTGAAAAGAGGCGCAAAACAGTCATGGTTTCCCTCCGATCCATACCCGCCACGGTTTCGATGAATACTTCGGTATCCCCTCAAGTTTTAATGCGCCGGGCGGCACCTTCACATGCTGCAAACAGCCACTCGAGGTCGTCCTCGGTGTGTTCGGTGGAAAGCACACCCAGGCCGTGCATCACGTACACCTTCTCCAGAAGGAAGGCCAGTTTGAGCACCTTTTCCCTGCGCTCCACATCACAGACGGCCGGGTTCCAGACCTGGTCGGGACATGTCAGCCGGATCCCTTCTTCCACGGGAAAATGGATCATACCCAGCGAGCTGTCGGTGACCACTTCGTTTCCATAACCAGTACACTGAACATATATACCCTCCCGGGCGAAGGCCTCCTCAACCCCCCTCCTCATCTTCTCTCCCAGCATTCCCAGCCGGGGATAGATATCATTTTCATGTTCGGCCAGATACTCCACCAGTGCATTACCCGCCAGAAGAGCAGCCGGATGGGCGGAGAATGTCCCGCCATCGAACTTGACACGGCGCTCGCTGCCCGGGCTGCACAGCCGCATGATTTCTTCTCTTCCCGCAACGGCGGCCAGTGGCATGCCGCCGCCGATGACCTTGGCATATGTGGAGATGTCGGGCTGTACACCGTAGAGTTTAAAGACGCCGCCGGCGCAGAAACGGAAACCGGAGATGATCTCATCGAAAATCAGAACAGCCCCATACTTGTGGGTCAGTTCGCGAGCGGTTCGCAGATATTCGGGTGTGGCGGGCATGAATCCACCCATCCCCATCCAGGGCTCAACAATAAAACAGGCAATGCGATCTCCGTGAGTTTGGAACAGCCCGGTGAGGTCCTCCGGATCGTTGTACCGTGTCAGCAGAACGCTTTCCACTTCATTCGGGGACAGACCCGCCGATTCGCTGTGATCGTAGCCATCCCGGAAGGAAACACCCTTGAGGGCAAGTGGATGGGCTCCCTGCCAGCCGCCACCCACCTTCACAATCAGAGGCCGGCCGGTAAATGCCCTGGCCAGCATTATGGAATACATATCCGCAAGCGCCCCGCTGGAGGTAAACCGGATCTTTTCCGCGCCGATCAGCTTCAGCAGCAGTGCGGCAAAATCGGTCTGGAGGCTTTCCGTAATACCTGTGTGAAGCCCGTATCCTCCACCCAGCCGTTGGGCCAGTACCTGTGTGATCAGGGGCGGGTTGTGCCCGAGGACGTTGGCATAGTGCCCCTGCCAGAAATCGAGAATCTCGTGCCCATCGCTGTCGGTTAAACGGGATCCGCTTGCGCCCACGATCCGGAAGGGTGCAGGGCCGAACAACCTCAGGGTGTGACTTCCGCCGTCGATCAGAGATTCCTCCGCCCGGTCAAATTCAGCCTGGGCGCTCGGATACTCCTCAAAGTACTGCCGGCTCAACCGGTCAAGCAGTCTGGCATTTTCATCCATGGTCTTAATGTACTAGAAAGCACCTCAACGATTCTACATCTGCGGAAAAATTCCGCTGTCTCAACAAAATAGCGAGGAGCCAGTTCTATTAAGGTTTCACCAATTGTATGAGCCTACTATGCGACCATGCCCAAACGCGTCCCAATGAGCTTCAAAAACAACAGTCATCATCTCGCTCACGAATAGGTATCCACCTCCGTATATAGAATCGACGAGCACGTAACTCCGGAGAAACAGACAACTAACGGCCGAATATTCGTCATCCAGCCGCCACCGTATATCCGGTATGCCCACCTCAGTAGTGATGTGACCAATCGACATAGCCGGCACTATCCATCCTTCATGCCAACTGCTGGCACCGCCCTGATGCGCCGGCCCACTCCATTCCATTCGAAATCTGAGCGTATCCCCAACGATCACTCTCAAAGTATATGTGCTAACACCGTCCTGACTTTTTAATACCCACCAGATAGTGTCTTCCTTGACAGTAGTCGTGACTACATCACTTGAATCCAAAAGGATCTGAACCCGTTTATCAAAAGCGTAATACCGGTACCTTTCTACATCTTTGCAATGGCCCAGCGTGAGCAGAAATCCCTGGTTTTGTGAATTCTCTTCAGTTTTAGGGGGGGTAGGTATCGGAGGAATACTCAGAAGCATAGCCAAGATTTCATCTGTATCGATACCCTTCTCAGGCTTGCTACATGAATTCAGCGGAAAACAGGCTAGGAGCATTAGGACAACGAACAAGGTTCCACATGTGTAGTTTGCGGTCCGAGAACATCCTCTACGGCTGGTAGATTGGTTGAATGGATTCGCTCTACTCATTCTACTCGATACTTTCAGAAACTTCCGAGTGGTATCAGGAGGGCGAATCTATAACCGCTTGTATCAATGAGGTTCCTCCGTTCATCCGGTGTGATTTCCCATCTCTTGTCAGCAAATCCGATTTGTGCCCGTACGGCGGTGGGGTGTTGGCTGAGGGCCAATACCAGCTTCAGTCCAAGCAGGCCGTCCACCTGGATGCCAGGGCTTGCGGGAGGTGTGTCCCAAGGAAGGGATACGTTCCATCCTGTGGTATCGTAATCCCAGAACTCCCGCTGCCGGCGGATGCCTGCAAATACACCCATACTTACCTGTGGCCCTGATCCTCTCAGTACGGATAGTGTCGGGCCGATGCTGAATTCCCATATGCGTCCATCGATTACCAGTCGATCCCACCAGAGACCCAACTCAAGATCTGGCAAGGTTTGGTAGTCTCGAGGCTGGAAATCCCTCCAATAAATCGTGCTCACCTCTGCATTCAGAAACACCCGTGGTTTGATGATCCACGATAGCTGAAATCCGTACATCGATTTCCCCGGCTGCGTACGGATGCCACTACCAAATCCGGCCTTCCCAACCATGAGATCGACACCTCCAATATCCATTGTACGCACTGTGTCGTTGCGCCTTTCACGGTCTCCGGTGAGGTGTAGAATTGGATAAACAGCCAGTATGCGGAAACCTCCATCAGTACTCTGTGAGGGTGCATCGCCACCTATCCACTCTAGGAGTTCATGCGGAATAGAATATTCCACGTAGATACATTGTCCCCGGTTCGGCCTTCCGAAGCGCAGTCCCCCAAAAAGGCTGACAGTGATCTGAGTCTCGCTGCGTTTTGTGTGTCGAATTGGTTCAAGGGAAGGTCTTTCCGGAGGGTATATGAGAATCTCTCCAGGACCCGGAATAGCCGGTGGGCGATATTTAAAATAATCCATCCTCTGCCAATATTGCCAACGCTCCTCGTAGAACCGCAGTCCGAGCTTTCCTCCGACGAATATCGGAAGCCTCAGAAAGGATACGGCTGAGGTTTCATATCCGACATTCAACCGGATCGATTCCATCTTTATTTCTTTAGGGGGTCTCGGATATTCAGGAGGTTCCACGTAATCAAAGGGTTCCCTGAAATAAGAAAACAGAGGGCGGTAATAGGAGTACCAATCAGTGAATGTCTGTGTCTCTCCCCAGAGACTGTAATGTGCTTCAGCGATAATGTTACTGCCTGCTGATAGCTGTTTCTTTGCGATGATACCGATGATCGGTGGCAGGTGACGGCGAACGAGCTTGGGGCCGTGAGCTGTTAGGACTCCAGCGGTGATGCCAACCATCCAATTATTGTAAGAAAGGTCTGGTTTAGATTGCGCAAATGCCGGCTGCAATCCGGATAGTGTCACACATAGCGACACCATCCATACCGGTAATAATATTGAGCGGCGCACGGCTCCCCCCAGGCTGTTCAGTCATTACGTAAGGTACGACGTAGCCGCCCCGGTTATTGTTCAACTCGAAGGAGACTCTTCTGATCATGTATGCGTACCCATGCTATTCGGCAATAATAACTCCCGTTGGCCAGAGTGTTTCGCCAGCTTATGCCGAATGCTTCCCCCGTGAAACAGCTTGAAAACGATCACAGTGTGAAACAGAAAGCGATGTTATTGGTCGGATGGATTTATTCGGGGGGACATCGGTTACACACTCTGTCCCGATGACTATGTATTGAGAAGGATCGCCGATTCCCCCCGGCAGGAAAGCTGACTGTCAGGCTGCTTCAGCCTCCATCTCCTTTGTGTACTTACCATACCGGGCCGCACCATTGAGCCGGGCCCTGTGGTAGTATGCCTTCTGGGCCGCGGAGACATTAGCCTCCTCACCCTTCCATGCTTTGAGAACCGGTTCCTGAAGAGCACGCCCGTAGGAGAAACTAAGCTCCCAAGGGAGATCTAGACCCATTGCATTCATCGCATTGAGATTCTCGGTGGCCTGTTCGGGAGTCTGTCCCCCCGAAAGGAAGGTGATGCCGGGCACCTCGGCGGGAACGGCCCTCTGGAAGCAGCGTATCGTCGCCTCGGCTATCTGCTCGGGACCCGCCTGCTCGGGACACTCCTTGCCCGATATCACCATGTTGGGCTTAAGAATTGTTCCCTCTAACACTACACGATGCTCCAGCAGTGCGTCGTAGAGTCGCTTGAGGGTCACCTCGGTAACCTCCTCACACCGTTCAATCGTGTGACCGCCGTCCATCAGCACCTCAGGCTCGACGATTGGTACCAGTCCAGTCTCCTGGCAAAGTGCTGCATAGCGTGCCAGAGCATGTGCGTTCGCATCGATGCAGAACCTGGTTGGGATGCCGTCGCCGATAGTAATGACAGCGCGCCACTTGCCGAACTGCGCTCCCAGCTCCCGGTATTCCTCCAGACGCTCCCGGAGCCCGTCCAGACCTTCGGTGATTTTCTCACCGGGGAAACCCGCCAGAGCCTTTGCCCCCTTGTCGGGTTTGATTCCCGGAATGATACCCTTCGACTTGAGGACCTCGGGGAAGGGAACACCATCCTGAGTGCTCTGGCGGATGGTCTCGTCAAACAGGATCACCCCGCTAATAAACTCCTCGACGCCTTTGGTTGTGAAGAGCAGTTCGCGGTAGCCGCGCCTGTTCTCCTCCGTCGATTCAACCTCGATACTGGCCAGGCGTTTCTCTATTGTGCCGCTACTTTCATCCGCCGCCATTATGCCCTTGCCTTTGGCTACTATGGCCTGCGCTACTGATGCCAACTCATCGATATTCATAAGGATAGACCCCATCTGTCTGCGAAGGCGGACGCCTTCAGGATTTACCTTCCTCTCTTCCAGTAACTCACCTGTCTCAACTTTACTAATGGCACTGCGTCTGGAAAAGCTACTTCATGCCCATCCGTGAACTCTTATATAAAATCCCTTGTTCCACACATGCGGTAAATGGCGAGGACATCCTCCAGCCCGAGTGGCATCACCCCGCCGATCTGTCCGTTTTTACCGCCATAGAGCCTGATGCTATCTTCTGCGGCTCTCACAAGACCATCGCCCTCATCAATCCCGAGATCGGAGAGGGTGAGGAACAGATCGACGCCATCCAGCCATTTACACAGCGCCTTTACTCCCGCCCTCGCATCCTCCAGGTAGTCTCCGGAGGGGTCAATCCCCATCACATTGGCCGCGAAGCGTGCAAATGGTACCGGATCCGAATCGAGCACGTACCACATCCACCTGGGCTGTATCAGCGCAAGCCCCCTCCCGTGGCTGATATCCCAGTGTCCAGACAGGGGATGCTCCAGGAGGTGCACCGGATACACTCCCCCCCTGCCAGCCGTGAAGAAACCGGACAGCGCTAGGGAACTGGGCCACTGGACATTCTCGCGGAGCTTCAAGTTGGACGGATCCCTGTATAGTTTCGCGCCCTCATCGAAGACGGCCAGAAGGAATCCCTCGATAATCCGGCCCTGCAGTGGTGTGTCCCGATCACCGTTGAAGTAGCTCTCCATTACATGGACAGCCATATCGAAGACCCCGTCCATGGTGTAGTCGAGAGGCACAGAAACCGTCAGTTCAGGATCTATGAGTGCAACGCCGGGGAATAGCTTCGGAGAAGAGATAACGCACTTCTCTCTTGTCTCCCATCTGGTTATAACACCCCCGTTATCCATTTCCGAACCGGTCGCAGCCAGTGTTGGAATGACCATCAGAGGAAGAGCCTGCTCGACGCGCTTCACCTCGCCCTGCCCGTGGTTGATGTAATCCCAAAGGTTGTCCGGATCATGGAACCCGACGGCGATAGCCTTGCACGCATCCATCACAGATCCACCGCCGAGTGCTACAATGAAATCGCATTCTTCCTCGACCGCCACCTCAGCTGCATCCGCACAGGTCTCCAGGTGCGGATTCGGCTCGATCCCTGAATAATGCACGTACCCGACGCCAGCCTCATCCAGCATTTTCTCCATCTTCTCCAGAAAGCCCAGCCTGCGGGCGCTGCCCCGGCCTGTTACGAGAAGGCACTTGCGTCCCAGCCGGGAGGCGAGTTCTCCGGCCCTTGTGAATTCTCCGGGACCGAAGTACACGTCAGTGGGGTTGTGAAAATTGAACTCCATGGTTCTTTCCTGTCATCGTAATCGGTAAAGCTCTTCAGTCCCAATATGGGACGTTAACAGATTGACCCTGCATATGTTAAAGTTACACTGTGGACGGTGAAACTGTATGCGCCGTCTTCCAGGCACAATCCTGATCTGTGGGGAGTGCACGTGAGATATCAATGACTGTTTCATCTGTAACACAATCATTCTCGACCCACACCCGGCTTTTGCGGCTCGTATCACTCCTGCTCCCACTGCTCTCTTCAGGATGTGGTCTGCTCCTTGGTCCCGATCCAAAACCGGTCGAACAGTTCACCGCTCATTGGGAAAAGATGATCGTGACAAGCGGTGAAATTTCCGGGCTGGACCTGGCTATTTCAGAACAGGGAGAAATCCTTGCGTCATACATCCACGAAGGCGCGAATATACGGGTAAGCCGGTTTTCCGGAGGTGCCTGGACTCACCTGGATGGTCCATCCGTAAGTGGAGGCAGCTTCACCAGGAAAACTCATATCGCCGCCGGACCGGGTGGAAATGCAGCTCTGATGTTTTTCTCCGGATCAGACATGCACGTTCTCCCGATCAGCACGACTTTCGGAAACGACCTGGCGCTGTCAACACTCGAAGTGACGAGAAGAGATACTCTATTCCCCCGTCCAGGGGAATGGGCATACGAATCGGCGGGCCTTGCTTATGGTGCGGACGGGCGGATTCGCGCCGTTGTGCGTGGGACTGCTGAAGAGAGGCTCTGGCTGTTCCGCCAGGAAGATTCTGGCTGGAGCCTGGGTGTCGTGCCCAACAGTCATCACGTTCTAGGAACCATAGATCTGGCGGTAAGCGGGAACGGCCACGAGCACATCGTGTTCCAGGCCAACAGCCAGGGGCTCTATTACTGGTGGCGTCCGGGGAAAGGATGGAACGAACGCCTTAAAATCCCCGATTCCCTCCCCTATCTACTCCGGCTCCGTGCAGATGAATTAAGTGTCCTGGCCACTCGTGACAGATACACCATTAACGTGGCCGAGGAGGTCTATGATGCTGTCCAGGAAAGGTACTTCTGGCTGATACGCACAGTAGTCGAAGATGAGCTGCTCTTCTGGCATAATCTGGATCTGGTACTGGATGAGAACGGTCTGCCGGGCCTTATCTATATACTGTACCAGCACTGGGACGAGCAGTATCAGTTATGGTTCACCCGGTTTGAATCGGACGGCACCTGGACACGTGCACCGGTGGCCAGCAATCTGAGACTGCCCCATTTCAGCCCGTTCAATGTCCGCCTGGCTCAGGAAGCTTCAGGACGTATACACATCCTCCTGACCACAGGAGAGGTGGTCGGCGTTTCCGGTGCAGGTCAACAACATGAGTACCAGCTGTTACACCTCTATAGCGACAACCCTCTCGGGAACCCTTAAGCAGGCTGCTGATCCTCTGGCATTAAGTCAAAGACTCAGATACTCGCTCACCATCGACGGATAGATAATCCCGGAAGCTGATTCGTGTGTTTTTTCCGCCCAGGCGGTTATACTTCAATGCTTACTCCAGGGAATTGTCAGCAACCTGGTATCCGTCAACCTGGCTTGAGGAGATTGATGAATCGTATGCGTATAGCACTGGCGGGGTACAATCTCGACTCAACGATAATCGAGCAGCTCAAGAGGTCATATGACAAGCCGGAAGCCCTTACCCCGGAGACAGTAGCCGTTGCATATGCACGGATAAGCAGGGACCCCTCACCAGTAACGCAGTTGAGGCAAAAGGCCATCAACGATGTCGAATCCGCCCGCAGATCCGCCCGGAGTATCATCTTCGACATGAACCATCAATCCGTTGCGGAACATGCCATCTTTAATTTCGACGTGCTGGATGTCTCCAGGTTGTGTGTTGAGGCCCTCGAGTGGCACAGGCTCTGCTCCTATACCGAGAAATCACAGCGCTATCAGGAACTGATCGGTGATCACATTATGCCGGAAGAGTTCAAGGGCCGGGCGAAATCTGTCTTCGAAAACAGCTTGAAAGAGCAGAACGAATTATATGAAAAGGCCTTCCCCATCCTTCTCGATCACTTCAAGCAGAAGTATCCGGATATGCTCTCCTCAAGTGGTGATCAGCGTGTTGTGGAGGGCTATGCCAAGGAAGATGCCAGATATGCAACGGGGCTTGCAGCCACGGCTCAGCTCGGATTTACAGCCAATGCCAGGAACCTTGAATACGTAATCCGGTGCCTGAAGGCCCATCCCCTGAAGGAGATGCGGGATCTGGGCGACGAGTTCTACAGGCTGGCGGGCGCCGTTGCGCCTTCGCTGATACTGCTGACCGACCCCGTTGAGTACGAGAAAGAGTTCGGCAGACCTCTCAGCGAAGACCATTTCACGAAGACACACGCATACGCCAGAGAGATGGCCGCCGAACTGGTTGAGAGGTTCGGCGGCAATTCCGAACCTGGCAACGTACGATATCCAACAAGGGGAAATGTCAAACTAATCGGAACATCCCCGGATCCCGACCGGACCACGCTCCAGGTTATCCTCCATTCGCACACATCAGCTCCTGCAGAGACCTGCGCCATCCTGGCCGATCGCCTCCTTGAGAACCGTAACGATGGGGAGAGATTGATCAGGGAATTCATGAGGTATTCCAATCCGTGGGAGGCCGCCACCAGGGAGTTCGAGGCCGTAGACTTCACATTTGAAGTGGTCCTGAGCGCAGCCTGCTTCGGCCAGATGAAGCGCCACAGGATGACAACCCAGCTTATGCAGGACTACGACCCTGGATTGGGCTACACCTACCCGCCCTCGGTCGAGGAGACCGGGCTGGCAGAGGAGTTCAAACGTCTATATGAGAACACTTCTGCGACCTACAACAAACTCACCGAATTTCATCCCCTGGCGGCCCAGTATGTTCTGACCAATGGCCACCGGCGCAGGATGCTTGTAAAGGTCAACGCCAGGGAGATTTATCACATATCACGGCTCAGAGAGGATATCCATGCCCAGTGGGATATCAGGCAGGTTGCTTCCGACATGGTGGAACTTGCCAGGGAAAAGGCGCCTATAACACTCCTGCTCGCCTTCGGCAAGGACGTGTTCGAGGAGAAAAAGAAGGAGATTTTCGGGACTTAATGGTCTGTGTTCGCCGAATTTACCCCATTACCAACCTCTCGCGAACATGGTAAAGAACTGGTTTCCCAGCTCCCACCACTTGCTCATCGCTGCATGAGCGAAGTCGTTGGTGTACTTTGTGATGTAGTCGCGCGCCTTCGCCGGGTCCTCCCTGTAGAGCTCCATGTAGATCTTCTCCACGGAGGGCAGCTCGGTGAACGCCTTGTTCTCGAAATCGGCGACCGCCCCTTCGAGGATATCGCGCGTGGCTCCCCACTTGATCATCGCCAGGCGGTTCGCCCGCCTGAACCACCAGCAGGCGGAATCCTCGCGGTAGCGGTGCTGGCCGCAGATCTCGAAGCTGGGCGGCAGGCTGAGTGTGCCGGCGAAGATCGGTATCCGGGGGCTCTGACCGGGATTATCGAATGAGAACCAGGCTATGGTGCCGATCTCGGGGGGAAGCCAGTCGCGGCACTGGATCACCTGCGAATAGGAGCAGGCGGAGATGGCGATCGTGCGCTGCGACTCAACGGCACCCGGCTTCAGCGTGTTGAGGAGCCGTCCCATGTTACCCCGCAGGGTCCAGTTGTTCACCACCGGGCTCGGGGCCGGTTCACCCTCTTCCCACTCCCCCATGCTCCGGTTGTAGCGCCGGGGTGTAACCATCAGGTTCTTTGACATGTCGAGGCCGGTCCCTTCATAGGTCTCCCGGTAGTACTTCATCACTTCCCCGACTGATATCTTCCTGTCCGGCTTGACCGAGAAAGGCAACTCATCCATATCCATAGAAAGGTTAAGAGAGGGT
>JAGLTZ010000419.1 GCA_023135015.1 Candidatus Latescibacterota bacterium | reverse complement strand
TCTATTTCATGGAAATGAACACGCGGATCCAGGTTGAGCACCCGGTCACCGAGGAGGTAACTGGCATTGATCTGGTGAAGGGACAGATCCTGGCGATAGCCGGCGAGAAGCTGGATATTACCCAGGACGAGGTGGAGTTCAGGGGGCACTGTATTGAGTGCCGAATCAATGCCGAGGATCCCGACAATGGCTTCGCCCCATCGCCTGGACTCATCGAGTCACTGCACATTCCAGGAGGCGCCGGAATCCGGGTCGATACCCACATCTATGCCGGGTATGAGATATCTCCCTTCTACGACTCGATGCTCGGGAAACTGATCTGTCACGGTTCCACCCGTGGAGAAGCGATCGCCCGGATGCGGTGGGCTCTGGAGGAATTCGTTGTGGAGGGGATTAAGACCACCATCCCCCTGCATATCAGGATAATGAACGATCCCCTCTTCATTGAGGGTACGGAAGTAAACACTTCCTACATACCGAAACTGCTGTCACAGACCGAACCCGCCGAAGCCCATGATGCCTAGGGGCTGTGCCGCGCTTCCTGTCGGCCGGGGGGCGGTCGTTACAACTGCGGCCCCAGGCCGCCTGGCGAGGGAGTGCACATGAACATTCCTCAGGGTCTCATTTACAGTAGTGAACATGAATGGTGCCGGATCGAGGACGACGTGGCCGTAGTCGGCATTACCGACTTCGCACAGGGTGAGCTCGGCGATGTCGTCTTCCTGGAGCTGCCGGAAGCGGGCGCGGCTACGGTGGCCGGGAAGGAATTTGGGACGATCGAAGCTGTCAAGGCAGTTGCCGAGCTGTTCGCACCGTTGAGCGGTGAGGTTGTGGATGTAAATAGTGGCGTCGTAGATAGTCCTGAACTGGTGAACGAGGATCCGTACGGCGACGGCTGGATGATCAAGATAAAGATAAACGATCCCTCCGAGATGGATGAACTTCTGAATTCACAAAAATACGAGGAGCTGATCGGCGAGGGTGGGGAGTAGCCGTCGTGCGCTATGCGCCCTCGAGTGAGGACGAGCAGCTCGAGATGCTCCGCGCCATAGGCGCCGGGCAGTTCGAAGATCTGCTTGAGGGAGTTCCTGAACATCTGTACATGAAGGAGCCCATTCCCATCCCGGAAGGAGTCTCCGAGATGGAGGTGCGGGCCAACGTCGAGGAGCTCGCCTCCAGGAACCTAGGTGCCTCTAGCCTTGTATGCTTCGCCGGAGGAGGGGCATACGATCACTTTATACCAGCCGCAATCGATTCAGTCGTCTCCCGCTCTGAATACACTACCGCCTACACCCCCTACCAGAGCGAGGTCAGCCAGGGCACCCTGCAGGTGATCTATGAATTCCAATCGCTGGTCGCCGAGCTGATGGGGATGGAGGTGGCCAACGCGAGCCTCTACGACGGGGCGCATGCGCTGGTCGAAGCGATGCTCCTGGCATACTCGGCCCGCGGGGTGGCACGGATAGTGGTAAGCCGCGGGGTGAATCCTCACTACAGGAGGCTCCTCGAGACTTACGCCGCCGGCTTGAAAATCGAGCTGGTGCCGATCGGATTAACTGACGACGGTCGCACCGATATAGATGAATTGAACAAGGTGCTCTCTGAACCTGCAAGTGCGGTGATCTTCTCACAGCCCAATTTCTTCGGCTGCCTGGAAAACCCGGCAGTGATCGTGGAAGCGGTCCGGTCGGTCGATGCCTCCAAAACGCCCCTGGTCGTGTCTACGGTCTACCCGATTAGTCTGGGACTGCTGGCCCCGCCGGGCGAATGGGGCGCGGATGTGGCCACCGCCGAGGGTCAGGCGTTGGGACTGCCGCTCAGTATGGGCGGACCGTACCTGGGGTTGTTTTCATGCAGTTCAGAACACATCCGGCGCATGCCCGGAAGGCTGATCGGCCGCACAGTTGACCGCGATGGCAGAGAAGCATTCGTCATGACCCTTCAGACGAGGGAGCAGCATATCAGGCGGGCGAAGGCCACGAGCAATATCTGCACGAACCAGGGGCTGTGCGCCACGTGGGCGACGGTCTACATGACTCTTCTGGGGCCGGCGGGCCTAACCGAAGTGGCCGGGCAATGTGTGCGGAAGGCGCACTACCTGGCTGGTAACCTCGCATCGATCCCGGGAGTCGGGCTGACCTTCCCGGAAACACCCTTCTTCAATGAGTTCACACTCAACGTGTCGAAAGAGGCCGGAGGTGTGCTGACGGATCTTGCCCGGGCCGGCTACCTCGGCGGAGTGAACCTGAAACGATTCGGCGAGGAGATGCCGGGTAATCTCACAGTGGCGGTTACCGAACGCCGCACAAGGGCGGAATTGGATTCCTTTGCAGCTGCGTTCGCCGAAGCGATGGCCTGAGGGAGACGGGTATGACAGACGAGACGACAACATCTCCCGATCAGGAACCTTCGATCACCACAAGCGGGTGGTCGTCAGCTCCTGAGCCCATCTCGATCGATCTGG
>JAGLTZ010000418.1 GCA_023135015.1 Candidatus Latescibacterota bacterium | reverse complement strand
ACCGTTCAACGAAACGGACCTGACGGAGGGTGAACCAGTAGTTATTGTGAACGAGACGTTCGCCACGACCTATTGGCCGGGGGAAAATGCCATAGGAAAGCGGGTGCAGATTCATGACACCGACGAGCCGTTCCGAACCATCGTCGGTGTGGCTTCCAACGGCAAGTACCGGTCCCTCGGGGAACAACCGCGTTCGTTCCTGTATGAACCATACAGCCAGGAGACCTTCAGTTTCGCTCACCTTGCTGTACGCACGAGCATCGACGGCAGAGAGCTGCTGCTGCCGGTAAGAAATGAGATCAAGGCCATCGACCGGCATCTGCCCATCCTCGATATTATCACCGTACGGGAACACCTGGAACTGATGCTCTTTCTGCCCCGGGCGCTGGCGAGCATCCTGGCGGGTCTGGGCCTGCTGTCCCTGATCCTGGGCACGACAGGTCTCTACGGAGTGATCGCGTACGACGTCTCCCGGCGGACACGCGAGGTGGGGATCCGCCTGTCGGTGGGAGCGCAGCAATCGCAGGTACTCCGCCTGATCATGCTGGACGGTCTGAAACTGGTAGGAGTGGGAACTATCATCGGGCTCGGGCTCGCCTTCCTGTTGACCAGACTGCTCGGTTCGATGCTCTTCAATATCAGCCCGGCCGACCCGATAACTTTCGCCGGCGTGACGGTACTGTTCGTTGTTGTCACGATCGCAGCGACCCTGAACCCGGCTCGTAAAGCATCTACCGTCAATCCGGTGGAGGCGTTGAGAACCGAATAACCGCTCTTACTCTTGCTCCCGGATGAATGCGAACCCGCGGGCCACCGCCCTGCGATCGAGTTCGAGCATCTCCTTGTACTTGATGACCGCGTCGAGCGCCCCGCCCACATCCCCCTCCCCGAACATGCCTGTTTGAGCAAGGTAGGCGCCCATCATGACCAGGTTGGCCACCTTGCCGTCACCCAGCTCGTCGGCCAGTTCGGTGGCTGGCACCGCGATTACCTCTATGTCCGTCCTGTCGGGCTCCTCCGAACAGAGCGAGCTGTTGTACATCATCAGCCCGCCGAGCGGCACATCGGGTTCGAAGCGCTCCACTGAAGGGCCGTTAAATGCCATCACGACGTCCGGTTCGGTCACCAGCGGTGAAGCCACCGGCTTCACACTGATCACCACGTTACAATTGGCGGTACCGCCCCGGCTTTCCGGGCCGTAGGCGGGCAACCAGGTCACGTGGAAGTTCTTACGCAACGCCACGTTAGCCAGCAGGGCCCCCAGGAAGAGCACCCCCTGCCCCCCAAAGCCGGCCACCTTGATCTGCGGCTCCCGGTACTTTTCGGGCACCTCGCCCCAGTCCGGCTCGCCGGTGCGCTCGAAGGCTGGTACGTCAGAAAAGAGCACATCAACAACCTTATCCGGCCCGAGCAGTTCGGGCGGTTCAGGCCGGGGCTCTGTCTCATCTATCGTGTCTTTAAATACCCCGACGGGAAAGACCTCCATCATGGTATTCTCGATCCACTCTTTCGACTCCTGCGGTTCCATCTTCCAGCCGACCGGACAGGAAGAGAGAACCTCGACCAGGGAAAAGCCTTTCCGGTCGATCTGGGCCTTTAGCGCCTTCCGCACCGCCTTGCGGACCCCCAGGATATGCTTTGCATCGGTGATGGCCACACGCTCGATGTAGACGGGCGCGTCGAGCGTGGCCAGCAGTTCGGCCATGTGTATCGGCTTGCCGGTATCGATCACATCCCGGCCATAGGGTGAGGTGGTGGTCTTCTGCCCCTCCACGGTAGTAGGAGCCATCTGACCTCCCGTCATGCCGTAGATGGCGTTGT
>JAGLTZ010000417.1 GCA_023135015.1 Candidatus Latescibacterota bacterium | reverse complement strand
GGCGGGCTGGTTGGTTCGCGCATCGATGAGGCCCTGCAGAGGGCCGCAGGTGCTGAGGTCAACAGCCGTTTCTATATCATCCTTCGCTTCGATGGTCTGGTGCCGTCTGACGCGGAGGCCGGTAGTGGTGGCACCCTGATGATAAACCGCTACGACGGGTGGATGATGAGCGGGTTCAGCGGGCTGGCTCCCTCCCGCAATGTGTGGGATCAGCTCGAAAGTGGGGAGCGCCTGCTCGATCTAGCCACGATGCAGATGACCGATCCAGGGCCCCAACCTGTGCTTGAACCGCGTCCTCTGCTGGCCGTAGTCAGGGGCCGCGTGGTAGCTCGAGAGCAGACGCGGATCGAGGATGTAAGCCTGCGTTTTCCCAGCGGAGCAATCCGTCTACGGGAGCGGCCGGTCTACTGGCTGGGAGAGGCTTCAGCTTCCGAACTGGTTGAATGGATCCGATCCCAGCTGGGTTCCTTGGATGCCGACAGGGATCGCGGTGTGCGGCGCGATCTTGTGGGCCTGCTGAGTGTTCAGCTACAGGGCGGGGACGTGCTGGATACGCTCGAGCAGTTTGCAACCCGGGATACGGACGGGAATGTGCGGCGCGCTGCTATCTCCTACCTGGGACGACGCCCTGAAGACACCGTCCGCCACCTTACGATGATCCTTTCCGGAGCAGATGACCCCGATGATAGAGCGGTGGCGCTGGAAGCGTTGGCCAACAGGACGGGTCCGGCAGGTGTGGACCGTCTCATTGCGGCGGCGCGTGACGGCAACGAAGCAGAGAAGATCAGGGCGGTTGCGATCTCTTTTCTGGGTGATATCGACGACCCGCGTGCGACAGATGCGTTGGAAACGATATTCGATTCTTCCGACCCGGAGCCTCTCAGGAGAAGGGCCTTGCGGGAGCTTGCAGAAAGGAAGACCGGAGACGGCTATATCGTGAGCTGGCTGGCCGGGATCGCCCACAGCGACCCCTCCCTCGAAATCCGCAAGGAGGCCGTGCGGCTGCTGGGTCGTGCAAACAATCCCGAAGCCCGAAAGGTGCTCGAAGAATTGCTGAGAATCGGCCGTCTGTAACGTAGAACATCCCCCGCGGCCGATATGCGCGCCCCCGGACCCCGGCGTTGGGGGGCGCGTTTCTAAACCATACTTTCCATTACAGTGAGTTCCCGCCTACCAGTATATTTGCAGCCGGTAGCACGTTTCCGCATCGGAAACTCTCTGGTGCCCATCCGGAATTGGCGGATGGAAACTAATCAGTTCCAGCCCGGATTATCGCCCATGTTGGATCTTGATGATCGCATAGCCTCCATACCTGCCTGTCTGGAATCGGTAAGGGAACGGATCGAGACCACCGCCTCCGACGCCGATCGTGATCCTGCGTCGATACGGATTGTTGCGGTAACAAAGAGTTTCCCGGTCGATATCATCCGTGCCGCGCTCGACGCGGGATTGACGCATATAGGGGAGAACCGTGTCCAGGAAGGTTGCGGGAAGATCGAGCAGCTCGGCAGGGATGCCGCGACATGGCACCTGGTCGGCCACCTGCAGACAAACAAGGCGAGGCACGCGGTCCGTTATTTCGACATCATCGAGAGCATCGACTCCGCCCGTGTGGCCGAGGCCATCCAGCACAGGGCAGAAATCGAGGATATTACGGTGCCGGTGCTGGTCCAGGTGAACACTTCCGCGGAGGAGAGCAAGTTCGGCTTATCCCCGGGCGAGCTTCGGCCGCTGCTTGATAGTATATCGGCCCTCGACCGGATCGCGGTGCAGGGTCTGATGACTATAGCACCGTTCGACGATAGGGAGACAGTGGTTCGCCCGGCTTTTGTCGGACTACGCCAATTGCTTGAAGAAGCGGAATCGTGGAACGTTCCACGGGTTGAGATGAACCATCTCTCGATGGGGATGAGCAACGATTTCGAGTGGGCGGTGGCGGAGGGTGCTACTATGCTGCGTCTTGGATCAGTACTCTTCGGGCCGAGGGAGTAGCGGATTGATTGTAGCGAGTAACTTCATGATTGCCCTGGGTCAGTTGTTGAAGACAGTCGCTGGGCTCTACATGATCGTGGTAATAGCATCTGCTGTGATCACGTGGTTCCCGGTCCACCAGTGGCACCCGGCAGTAAGGATCCTCCGCGGGCTGACAGATCCGGTGTATGAAAGGATCCGCAGGTATCTGCCCGACCTGCTGTGGAATACCGGGATCGACTTCACTCCCATTATCGTCTTACTGGCGCTCTACTTTCTCAGTGCAGCGATATTCCAGAGCCTTATAGATGTGGGCGTGGGCCTGCGAATGAGATAGCCTTCTGGATGCTGCCGCAAAGGAGGACCCCACAGTGCGCATAACGCCGATCGACATTCGTAAACAGGAGTTCCGCAAGAGCATGCGGGGCTACGATCAGGATGAAGTGGATACCTTTCTTTCCATGATCGCCGATGA
>JAGLTZ010000416.1 GCA_023135015.1 Candidatus Latescibacterota bacterium | reverse complement strand
TTGTAACCGATATCGCGCAGGAACCGGTGCCGCTCGATCTGCTCCTCCTGGGATTCCTCACCCAGAGGAGATTCTCCATCGATCACTCCGGCTACCCCCCTGCCCACCTCGGAGGCGGCGACGATCACCTGCACCGGGTTAGCGGTTGCGCAAAATATCGTACAGACCTCCGGAACCATCTTGACGGCGTTCAACACATTAATGGGAAAGGCCCCCGAGAGGAATATGGCAAAGAAGTGGCCGGCACCAACTTCAGCGCAGGCCTTGCGGGCCAGCGTCGTCATCTCATCGTCTGTGCCGGAGTAGCGGATCAGCCGGGGGCCGGAGGCTTCGCAGAACCCCAGCCCGAATTCGAGGCCGGGCACGCTCTGTACCAGCGCCTCATGCAGATCCTCGACGGTCTTGATAAAATGAGTCTGCCCGAGGATCACATTGACCCCCTCATGCATGTCTATCGGAACCAGTATCAATTCCATGGCGCTATCCCTCCATATGGTAATCATTGGAACACCGGCTATGGTCACAACGTATGATTCTGTAACTTATGGGCAGCCTGATTTGAATCGAGAATGAAATCAAGAAGAGCGAATGAATAAGATCATTAAAACCCTGCTGCGCCGGCTGACAGGCATTGTCCTCCTTCTGCTCGGATTCGCCGGACTCGTGCTGCCCGGCCTCCAGGGAATTCTCATGATCGTCGGGGGACTGCTGATCCTTTTCCCCGAAGAGACTGCGCTTGGCAAAAAGATCCGGCAGTGGTTGAAAAAGAAAAAGGATCAGGCAAGGAAAAAGCTGGCGCGCTAGAAACGGAATCAGTCTATGGAAAAGCTGGAGCACCGGAAACAGAATTAGTCTCCGGATGAGAACTGAGCATCTACCGGGCCTGCTTCCGGAAGCGAAGCCCCGCCATAAGCAATGCAAGCGGGCCGAGTATCGCGAGCCCCGCGGTCTCGAGCCGGAATGCCCCGAGCCCGCTCCCCTTTAGAAATAGTTCGCGCACTACGACCAGAAAGTAGCGGAGCGGATTTACATAGGTCAGCTTCTGCATGATATCAGGCATGTTCTCAATCGGGAAGAAGAGCCCCGACATCATTATGCCGAAGATCAGAAAAAACCAGGTCATGAAGAGCGCCTGCTGCTGGGAGCGGGCGATGGTGCTGACCAGAATCCCCAGTCCGAGGGTATTGAAAAGGAAGAGAAATGAGAAGGCTGCCAGCAGCCCCCACGAGCCCCGCATTGGAACACCGAACCAGAAGAGGCAGACAGAGATTGCAATGGCCAGGGCGATATAAGCTATGAATACAAATGGGAGGATCTTGCCCAGCAGGAGCTGCACGGTCCTTATCGGCGTGACCGAAAGCTGCTCAAGTGTCCCCGTTTCCCTCTCGCGCACCAGTCCCATACCGGTGATCAGACTTGTGATCATCGTCAGCAGTATGACCACAATACCCGGGACCATATAGAAGCGGCTTTCAAGCTCGGGGTTGTAGAAGACTGTCACCCTGGGACGCAGGTCTGGCAAGGGTCGGCCCGCCAGCCTGTCCCTGATACGGCTGAGAGCATACGACTCGGTGATTCCCCGGGAATGGGCCGCGGCTATCAGAGAGGCGTTTGAATCGACACCGTCCATGAGCATCTGGACACTTGTCGCCTCGCCCCGGCCGAGCCGGCGGGCGAACCCGGCCGGGATGATCAGTGCCGAGGATATCTCACCGGCGTCGAGGGACTCCCTTACGGCCTGCGGACCTGAAAGCAGCCCCCTGAAGTCAAAGGTCTCGTTGTGCCGGAAGTCCTCGATAAGACGCCGGCTCTCCGGGGAGCGGTCGTAATCGACAACTCCGAGGGGCAGATACCTGACGTCTACGGTAACGGCATATCCGAGCAGGATGACCTGGATGACGGGCATGATCAGGATCATCGCCATCATCTGGTGGTCGCGCAGCACCAGCAGGAGTTCCTTCCGGAACACATGGCCTATGATGCGAAGGCTCCTAGTCATCGACTATTCCAGCCTCGGCTTGAACCGCAGCACGCTCGCTGTGAACAACACCACCATCAGCCCCAATAGGAAAAGACCGTTGCTGAAAAACACTTCAGCTCCCACACCTTTCAGCAAGACCCCGCGGATAATCGGAATGTAGTAGCTGGCCGGCACAACCCGGCTGATAAGCTGGAGCAGCCAGGGCATACTGCGGACAGGGAAGATGAAGCCGGAGAGCATGAACGACGGCAGCACGGTCACCAGAAGGGCTCCCAGCATGGCCACCCTCTGCTGGTCGACAAGAGTGGATATGAGCAGTCCGATCGTGAGCGCGGCCATCACATAGAGACCGGTGAACCCGAACAGTACAAGCAGACTACCCCGCATCGGCACACCGAAAGCGAGGGAGCCGAAGAAGAGTATGAACGCCCCGTCGGCCAGGGCCAGAACTCCGTAAGGAAGTGCTTTACCGATCACCAGCTCACCGGAGCGCACCGGGCTGACCAGGAGCTGTTCAAGTGTCCCGGTCTCTTTCTCCCGGACGACGGTGACACTTGTAAGGAGAGCAGAGGCCATCATCAGGATCACCGCGATCAGCGCGGGCACCAGGTAATAACTGCTCTTCTGTTCCGGGTTGTACCAGAACCTCGGCTCAAGCTCTATCCCCAGCCCACGTGCCTCCTGCCTGGTTTCGTTCCCTATTCCGAGAATCTCGACCGCTGTGGCAATCACCCTCCCGGCAATTATCCCCTGGGCATAGCCGAGGGCGATCGAGGCCGTGTTGCCATTTGAACCATCCACCAGAAGCTCGACGGGACGGCTGATATCCCCCCCCTGCACTCTCGCGTACCCTGCCGGTATGACCAGAGTCAGCACATTCTCCCGGCGCTTCATTCCCTCCTCGGCCGCTCCGGCGTCCCGGTACCGTTTCGCCAGCACGAACTGGCCGGAGGAGAGAAATCCTTCAATGAGTTCCCGTGACCCTGGCGTGGCATCGTGATCAACCACTCCCAGCGGGATGTTCTCTATATCCAGGTTCATCGCATATCCGTAGAGGAACGTCATCACCACCGGCATAAGGAAGATGATCACCAGGCTGCGGGGATCCCGGATGATGTGCAGGAACTCTTTGCCCATGATCGCAGCCATCCGCCCGAACATCAGTTCT
>JAGLTZ010000415.1 GCA_023135015.1 Candidatus Latescibacterota bacterium | reverse complement strand
ACACCGACCCTGAGCCTGTTGCCGTCCACCCCTCCCTGTACTTCGAATGAAGTGCCCGTCGGGCTGCGGCGGCGGGAAGGTGCAGTCAGGCTCGAGGCCGCATCATCGGTACTCATGGCGAAGGAGAACGAACGCAGGCTGAGGTCGGGATTGAGGGTGGCCTCGCTGCGGACGTTGATAACCTGGGCCTGGCCGAGGGTGGTCAGCCGGAGAAGCTGTGTACCGACCACCCGGAAAAGGGTATCTCCCTGGCTTGTACGGCGTGTATAGGCGTAACCGACCTTCTCGCTCCCGATATATATGCCCGACCACCACTCCACCGTTCCGGTATCGGGAAGCGCTGCCCCGAGGCGCCATAGTGGTTCCGCTGTGAAGTACTCCCGCTTCACCAGGAGGCCCATCATGATCACCCACGCGGTGAGAATGACGGCTGACAGGGGCCTTACCCGCAGCATGTTCACAACTCTTCATCCACCGGCATCCACCGCCGGCTCCTGCTTCGCTTCGACCCGTAGAAGGCCCTCTTCACCAGACGGGTACGCAGTACGGCGGGTACCACCGCCATGCCCAGGTCGAGCAGCCAGTCCTTCGATCCCAACTCGTAGACGCGGCGCACTAACTTTTTCATGACCATTCGGCGGTGTACCTCGGGAGGAAGCGGACGTCGGAAAAGGCGTGTGTCCCCTGTCTCTAGATATCTGCTCACCAGATATGCAGAACGGCGAGACTGCTGCAGCACGAAGTGTATCCCCCCCGACGTGAGGGGGGAAACCAGTCCGGCCGCATCGCCCACCAACATCGTCCTCTCCTTAACGAGAACAGGACGGGGTCCAGCGCACGGAATAACACCACCGCGCCTGAACGTCATCTCTCCCAGGTTGAACTCGGGACGCACTACCTCGACGAACCCTTCAAGCGCCCGCGCCGGTGACCACCCGGAACGCACGAGCCCTGCAAGGCCCACCTGGTACCCCCCATCGGCGGGAATGACCCAGGCCAGATAGCCGGGCGCGAGCCTGCGCCCAAAGTACCAGTGGACGACACCCTCCCCGATCTCATCGGCCTTGTAGTGCTCCTCGATCCCGTGGAGAAAACGCCGATATCGGGGAAGCCCCAGGCATGCCGCAACCCTGGAAAGCGGACCGTCCGCTCCAAGCACGAATCTGCTGGTGACGGTAAAGGGGTCACCGCCGGGATACTGTACCTGGAGCTCCATACCTGACCGTGTGGGAAGCAGTTCCACCAGCCTGTGACGCTCCAATATTGTGGCTCCGGTATGCTTTGCTTCCTGTGCCATCCATTCGAGCAGGGCCGGCATATCCGCGACATATAACCGGTAGTGTGGGTGCTCTACCGAGAGTGTGTTTCCTCCCGGTGCGTGGATAGTTATACGAGAGAGGCCTGAACCGAACAGATGCTGCGGAAAGGGCAGTTCCTCGAATGCTTCCTGGACGAACAACCCGGTGAGCTGGATCACCTCGCCGATCAGATGCTGCTCCAGGCAGACAACCTTCAAACCGCGCATGGCAAGAAGGCGCGTGGTCTGAAGTCCGGCCAGTCCGCCTCCGATGACGACTACGTCGTAATCCATATTCACATCAACGGACCTCTGACTCGGGAC
>JAGLTZ010000414.1 GCA_023135015.1 Candidatus Latescibacterota bacterium | reverse complement strand
GCGTTACCCTCCTGGATGAGATCCAGGAATTCCAGACCCCGGTTCGTGTATTTTTTTGCAATCGAAATAACCAGGCGCACGTTGGCCTCTACCATCTCCTCCTTGGCGCGCTCCCGTTTCATCTCCATGCGGCGGATGCTCTTTAGGTCGGCCCTGAGCCGCTCCTTATCTGCTCCGATGTCCTGTTCCAGGCGTCGGACTCGCCGGTCGATATTGGCTATCTCCCTCCACATGTCCGTGATTAGTTCGGCCTTATACCCGGTTTCCCTCTCGATCCGGCTCCTCAATACCCCCCTGCCTGCTTCCCGTGAGTATTTCCTTATCTTTTCGCGTTTGAGCCCGACTTTCGCCTCAACCTCCCTTACCTCCGAAGCTGTTGCCACCATCGCTTCGAGGCACTCCTCCATGTCGGCTACGATCTTCTCCATCCATATTGGATGGATATTCATCTTATTGAAGACGGCCCATGCCTTTTCGCAATGCTCGGCCATCCTGACTTCCATTGCTTCTCTCGAAGTCTCGGATCGAGATTTCCTTATACCCTGTCTGATGTTATCTATGGCCATCTCGTGTTTCTCGAGACCTGCAACGAGTTTGAGAAATCTATCTCTGGCCGGGCCGGCACAGCCGTCACGAAGTTCCCCGTCAACCACCTCGTCGACGCGCAGGTTGCCCGCCCTCACCTGTCGCCCGAAGCTGGATATCTGCTTGAATACGGGCTTGGATTTCATCAGTGATTTCTCGATTGCATGCTGTGTGGACTCGATGCGCCGGGCGATGCGAATCTCCCCCTGCCGGTCCAACAGGGGAACTCGTCCCATCTCCCGCATATATATCCATACAGGGTCGTCATATTTAACCCTTCCTACTGACTCGGAAGTTGCCTGACCCCGCTTGTGCTTCAGACTCTTACGATATGTATCTTCCTCTCCAGAGCCTTCCTCCTCCCATTCCTCCCCTGCCTCAATCCCTCCCTCGTGAACACCCTCTTCTCTCCTTTCCCCCGCCACCGCCGCCGCCGCCGCCGCCTCCTCCTCCTGCGCTTCGAGGAAAGCCGCAGCCTCCTCGAACTGGCTCTGCATCTCATCGCTCAACCCATCGATATCCTCATCATCGATGAGCTCCACATTCATTGCGCGCAGGGCGTCATAGATGGCATCGACTTCCGATATCTCAACCAAATCATCCGGCAGCAGATCGTTTACCTGCTGGTAAGAAATGACCTTCGCGCGCTTGGCCAGCGTACGCAGGCCCTCGAGACCTTGCTTGGATAACAGATCACTCACAGGTGCATCTCCTGATATTCTTTCAGCAGGCGGTCAAGGGTTTCATCGTCCCCTGCCCGTCGGGCTTGCTCCATTGACGCTTTCAGCCGCCGCCGGCGTTCCTTCAGACGACGTGCCTCCACACGTTTCAACAGCTCTTCCTGTGTTGGGGAAACCTCACCTTCGAGGTCTGGGGATTCCTCGGCAAGCAAGGACGCCAGCATGTTACGGGAATCCGCATCCGACTGCTCCAGAACCTTATCGACACTGAAGACACCCTTTTCCTGCAGCTCGGCAAACCGCAGGAACAGGTTGCGACAACGCGGATCGTGGAAGTCATCGGCATCGAGGAAAGACAACAACTCTGTACGGCTCTCATCGCTGTTCACGACCAGCCGCAGCAGTTCTGTATCCAGACTCCCGGCCGGTCCCTTTATCGCGGTTGGGGCCTCACCATTGCGAGCCACCTCGTACACAGCATCCTGCCGGGCAAGGGATTCCATTTCCCTTTTCAGTGTCTCCTCGTCAAGTCCTATGCGGGCCGAGAGCTGCTGGAGGCTCATGGCCCTTCTGAGCTCGTCGCTGTCATGACGCAGCAAGTCGAGCAGGCCCCGTGCAGCCTCTGCTCGTTCGCCGACTCCTCTTTCATCCATCGGCGGATCCAGCTGCTCCAGATAGAACTGCACTACAGGTTTTGCATGCCTGAGCCGGGACCTGAAGGCTTCCACTCCCTCGCTGTGCAATAAAGCGTCGGGGTCCTCGCCCGCAGGCATGGTCAGAAAAGAGACGTCCAGTCCTTCCCTGGCAAGGCTGGCATATGAGCGGAGTGCAGCTTTGAGACCAGCAGGGTCGGCATCGAAAAGCAGCAGTACACGCTTTACAAGCCGCTTCAGGATTAACGCCTGCCGGTCGGTGAACGCCGTCCCGCTTGCCGCAACCACCCCGCGGATACCCGACTGGTACAGGCTCAGCACATCGAAGTAGCCCTCCACTAGAAGCGCTCTTTCCTCCTTGAGGAGCGCATCGACCGCCTGGGCGAGGCCATAGAGCACTTCTCCTTTCCTGAAGAGCGGAGTTTCCGGGCTGTTCAGGTACTTGGGGCCCTCCTCCTCGTCGCTCAACAGGCGGGCGCCGAATCCTGAGATCCGCCCCCTGCGATCCATGAACGGGAAGATCAGGCGGTTTCGGAAGGTGTCGTAATGGCCTCCACCCTCTCTCGGTTTCACCAATCCGGCCTGCTCCATGACCCCGGCTGAAAACCCCCTGCTCTCGAGATGTCTCTGCAGCTCATCCCAGCCACCCGGAGCGAATCCCAGACGGAAAGCCTTGGCTGTGGCACCTGTGATGCCACGTGCCTTCAGGTAGGATACCGCCTCTTTACCCGACGTCTCCTTCAGCCTACCCTGGAAAAAGGTCGCGGCCGCCTCTAATGCTGCGCGGAGCTCATCCTGCTTTTCCGCCCCGGCATCGACCCGCCTCTTCGGCAGGGGTATGCCCGTGCGCCTCGCCAGTTCTTCCACCGCCTGGGGGAAACTCATTCCGTCGTGCTCAACCAGAAAGGTGATCGCATTGCCGCCAGCACCACAGCCGAAGCAGTAGTACATGGCCCGTTCGCGGTTGACGCTGAAGGATGGGGTCTTCTCGTTGTGAAACGGGCACAGCCCGAACCAGTTCTTCCCCTTTTTCTTCAGTTTCACATAGGGACTTATCAGTTCCACGATATCGGTGGCGGCCCGTATTTCGTCGAGGAAGCTGTCGTCGAACCTCATGGCGCATCCCCCTTCAACCTTACCCGGGTGACACCCGTCCCGCCCGGCGCTCGGGTGTCCAGCCCGTATTCCTCCACGCTGCTGTGGTTCTTGAGCACCTCCTCCACTACCCGGCGCAGCACCCCCCTGCCGGAGCCGTGGATCACGGCTATGTTCTCCAGACCGGCGAGTATCGCGTCGTCCAGATACTTCTCGAGTGTCTGTCGCGCCTCGTCTGCTCGCTGGCCGATGATATCTAGCGTCTGCGAGACTGATTTTAGTGGTGTGCGAACACCACCAGAGCCTGGTGGGCCCGATGCCGCCTCGATCTTCCCCCGTCCGGGCCTGTGCGCACCCTTTTCGGCAATCGGTTCTATATCGTCTCTGGCCACATCGAGTGAAAGAGATCCCGCGCGCACCCTGACCCTGCGCCCACCCACACTCTGCACTATCGCCGGCCGCTCCAGGCTCACCAGATAGACCTCATCCCCTTCCTGCAACGGCGCATCCGGATCTCCCCTGCCCCCGACCGCCTTCGTGGCCTGGTCTTCGGCGTTGCGGGCGATTTCGGCTATTGTCTGATGAGCCTTTCTGATAGCTGCAGGTGCCGCATTCGATTCCCGTATCTCCCTGACGAGGCCTTCGATGCTACGCCTTGCCTCCTTCACGATCT
>JAGLTZ010000413.1 GCA_023135015.1 Candidatus Latescibacterota bacterium | reverse complement strand
ACGCCCACCTCTTCGAGCCGCAGCGCGCTGTAAGGTGGGCCATGATCGAGCGCCGGGGCCCGACCTACGGCGAGTTCGCCTGGGTCCCCAACCCACCCAGCGTGGCCAACATCTACTACTATCTGAAGGAGGACGTCGAGTCGGTAAAAATAGTGGTCACCGACGTTTCCGGGAACGAGATGACCACTATCCATATACCACAGAGTGGGAAGAAAAAGGGGCTCCACCACCGGACCTGGAACATGAGCCGGAGGACGCCACGGCCAGCTGGTGGTGGCCAGGCCCGCGTCCCCCAGGCACGCAGAGGCGGACCAGTGCCTGCCGGTGTCTACCGGGTCACCCTCCTGGTCAACGACGAGGAGGTCATGACCCACGATCTGCGGATCGTGGATGACCCGATCCTCAACCCGGATAAGCCGTAGACCGGCTCCCCGATATTCTTCCTAGGAGCCTGCGTCTGATCCCGCTTCTTGTCTTATTCGGCTTTGGGGTGCGATATTTGCACCAGCATTACAGTACGCTATGTTGTTGAATATTCTAGTGATAATAGAGTGAGTTAAAGAATAACTTGAATGTCGAGTACGACTGGGCACGGTTGTGGAAGTTGAACCCGAAAAGAATGATCCTTCCCTTGCCGTGAGGAACTTCCACAACTGTAGCCTTGCCCCGGATCACCTCGTCGTTCTCCACGTAGCCGCTCAGCAGCAGTGGTTCGTCAGGGAACCTGGCAATGACACGTGGCACACCGACTTCGCTCCCTCCACTTCCCTCACCGGTATCACTTTCGATCTCAAAGAGGAACCCCCTCGAGAAGAAGGCAGTGCCGTTTTCGGGCATCCCGTACGCGACTGGATGGCCGGTGTCGTAATCCATCCTCATGACCGAACCAGCTGCATAGAAACCGTCCGTTCTGGCCTGGCGCATACTGTTTGAAACAGGTAACCCGAACTGATCGATTGCAAAGCTGCATGAGCCGCTGTTGCAGATGAGCGTTCCGCCATCCTGTACGAATTCCCTCAGATTTTCGACACCCTCCTCGCCGATCCCGCCAACGTACTCCGGTGGCACGCTACCCTCCCTGTTCCCCTCAATTATTGCCTGAGAACTGATCGACCCAAGGGATATGACATCGAACCGGCTGTTGAGGTCGCCTTCCAGGATCGCGTCGTTGCGAAGCTGGCTGTACGGGAATTCGTATTCTTCAAGTATCCAGCGGATCCACCCCTCGTCCATGTTCCCCTGCCACGGCTGGTAGTGGCCCATACGGAGTAGTTTCAGCTCTTCTGTCCTCGCTCTCACTCTGGCACGCACCATCGGAACGTGCGTCTCGGCGGCGACCTGCTGCATCATTCCAGCTCGTGTTCCCGAGGCAATGAACGTTCCAGCGGGATAGGTTAGATCACCGGCTGCGAACGATTCCGTCGCCCTTTTCACTCTGCCACCGGCCGCCAGGATCCGATTGGCTGCGATGAAGCTGTTGTTGTCGGTGGCGGAAAAGACGTAATCCCCAATCCTCCCAGAGATGGTACCTTCCGGGAAGAGCGGCTCGGCCAGGCGGATAGTGCCGAAATCGACCGCCCTGTCGAGCTCTGCAAACTCGACTCCCATCTGAACGGGAAGCGTCCAGCCGGCGACGTCGTACGGCCTGAGCGGCTCCGTATCCACCCGTACCCTGCTTGCCACCCCCTGCCACAGGTGGGTGTACTTGCGCAGATCGGGATAGTCCTGGTACTCCATCATCGTCTTCACGAACATCCCGAAGGACTGGCTGGTGGGTATGATCCACGTCCCGGCCGGATAGGAGGTACCGTTGCTGGTGAACGGCTCGGTCGTCTCGTATATCTCGACGCCCAGCAGCATCAGCTTATCGAACATCCGCGCAACGGTCGAAGGATCCGGCTGCTGCTGCGGCACGATCCAGCCGTAAGGCACCCCATTCGCAAATCTCTCAATGTGCCCGGTCGCCATCCGGTACTTGCTCATCAGCATGTCGATGCGATAGCGGGCGCAGACATCCAGCACTGCCATAGAGGCGGTCATACAGTATTCGACCGCATCACCGATCCGCCACCATCCCCCCTCCCACGGAGAGGGATAGAATGCGGATTTCGTCATATCGGCGAACGCCCCGCGGGATGCGCGGGCTATCTCCTCGCGGGTGTACTCGTGGGGCGTGGCCAGATAGTAGAGGGCCGTCTCGGTGAGTACCGATGGAATGTTGTGGGTTGTAACGATCTGAGTCATGAATCCCGGGTACCACGCGTCGAAGGAGATACGCGAGATCGCCCCTGGCTGATTGTTCTCCTCGAAGGCCTTCCCCATGGCCGCACCGATGAGGTTCTCCCACCTGATCACTTGTGCCGGCTTGTTAGGATTCGTCGGCTCACCATATGGTGGAATCCAGATGCGAGTGGGAAAGGGAGCGGTCTGGTGGTGGTTGTACACCACGTTCGGGAACCATTCGTGATTCTGCACCCTGCTGATGTTCCTCGTCTCCAGCTGAGTGACGTTGAACGAATCGCGGTTGTTATCGTGGCCGATGTACTTGTGATACAACCACGGCA
Source organism: Candidatus Latescibacterota bacterium (assembly GCA_023135015.1). GTDB lineage: Bacteria > Blakebacterota > Blakebacteria > Blakebacterales > Blakebacteraceae > JAGLTZ01. Next base: position 1,960 of record JAGLTZ010000413.1, on the reverse strand, counting down.
TCCTGCTCCTCTCGAACTCGGTCCCTACATGCTTCATATACCAGTCGGCCACCAGCGTCATGCCGTCGGGGTTCGCGAAGACCACCAGCGTGATGATATTATCGCGGACCCTGCGGCTTAAGGGGTCCTCGCCGGTCACGAGATCGTAGACGAGCTGGATGGCGTGCTCCGACGGGGCGCACTCCGATGCATGAAGCCCCACATCGATCCAGGCGATCACCCTCCCCTCATCCGCCAGCTTCTGTGCCTCCTGCTCCGAGATCCCGCGTCCAAGGCTCAGCTTCTCGGCGATCTCCCGGTAGCGTTCCAGGCCGGCCATGTTCCCGCTCGACGAGATGATGGCGTATCTCTGCCGCTCACCCATAGACGTGGGCCCCATATCGCGGACAGTCATCCGGTCGGTCTGACCGGCAATGAGTTCAAAATAGCCGATCGCCTTCTGGTAGGTCGTGAGCCTGTAGTCGGCGCCCACCCTGTAGCCGAGATACTCCTCGGGCGCGGTCACCTGGGCCTCAACGGTTCGGCCCGGCCCGGCCGGGCCGATAAAGCAGGCGACCACTGTCATCGAGATGATTCTGAAAACGGTGTTCATGATTCCTCCGACTAGTGTGCCGTAATTGCGGAACGGTGTACTAGGGCTTCCGGTGTCTGTGCCAGGCATCCAGGATCAACCCGGCTGTCTTCTCCGGACCATCCTGGGGCTCCAGCCGTATGCGGTGGGCGTCCATCGCCCGAAACCAGCTGAGCTGGCGCTTGGCGTAGTTGCGGTGCTCCTGCTTGATGCCCTCGACCGTATCATCGAACGAGATCCGGCCCAACAGGTGATCGAAGAGTAGATCGTATCCCAGACCTGTAAGTCCCGGGGCATCTGCCGGGACCTTCGCCGACATCAGGCTGCGGGCTTCCCCCAGCCAGCCTGCGTCCAGGAGCCTTTCGACCCTGGCATTCAGGCGATCGTACAGATCCTTCCGGTCCCTCTCCAGGAGCACGGTACACCACCTGGCCACAATAGGCGGATTGCTCTGCCTCTCTTCCTGCAGGTCCGTGAGCGGAACACCATGAAGCTCGTACACTTCCAGGCCCCGGAGGATGCGCTGGCTGTCGGCCTCGGCCACCGCACGGGCCCACTCGGGATCGCATCGGGCCAACTCGTCATGAAGTGCCCCGGATCCCTCCTTTTCCAGTCGGCTCCGGAGACGTGCTCGGATCCTCCTCCGTTCGCCAGGGTCGGCCGGCGGTTCCTCGAAGAGACCTTCGGTCAGAGCTCGTATATAAAAACCGCTTCCACCCACAACCAGGGGCCGGCGGCCCCGTGCGATGATATCCTCGATTGTTCCAGCCGCTTCGCTTGCGAAAGCACCCGCCGACCACACCTCCCTGGGATCCCTTTCGTTGATCAGGTGATGGGGAACCCTTTTCTGGAGCTGGGGGGATGGTGCAGCGGTCCCTATAACGAGCCCCCTGTACACCTGGCGGGAATCGGCGGATACGTTCTCGCCGTCAATCTCCTCGGCCACCAGCACCGCCGCCCCACTCTTGCCCACCCCGGTCGGACCGGCGATGATGAGAATGTCAGGCAACGGCTTTCCCATCACCGGTTGAACCTGTTGTCCAGCTCTTCAAGGCTCAGCACAAGATGTGTAGGCCTGCCGTGAGGGCAGACATGAGGCTGGGTGCAGGCAAAAAGCCTGTCGACCAGTGACCGTCTCTCCTCCGGATCGAGCCTCTGGCCGAACCGGATCGCCGCCCGGCACGCCAGGCTGGCTGCGATCTTTTCCTGCACCACACTGCCACGCGCGCCCCTCTCGGACAGGTCGTCGAGAAGCGCCAGGAAGACCTCCTCCTCCCTTCCAGCCCTCTCCAGCAGGGGCGGCACTGCCTGCAGCGCAACGGTGTTCCCGCCAAAAGGACGGACATCGAACCCGACACGTTCCAGAAGGGGGCCGAATTCATCCACCAG
>JAGLTZ010000412.1 GCA_023135015.1 Candidatus Latescibacterota bacterium | reverse complement strand
GACGTGATGGAGCGAAACCTGCGACTTGCCGCAATGCTTCCCATCTATAGAAGCCGTAAGAAGGTAGACACCATCTGCAGACGCACCTGCGAGGGTCAGCTCGTAGGTTTCTCCTCCCAGAGTAACCGCCCAGGTTACTTCTGCCATCCGCGCAGCTCCCTTCCCTCCAAGACCCAGCGGCTGGCAGGGCCCTGCCTGCTGGAGCCGTTTGCCTGTCCGGTGGCAAAGCCATCGCTCTTCTGTGCGTGGAAGAGCGTTGTGGCCACGGCCGCTATGAATGCATGTTGGGTTACCTGGCTTTCCTTTTCCTCCATTATCCGGGACACGATATGCGTATCGTAATCCCCCGACTGAAACGCCTCGTGCGCCATAACCTCGCGCAGGAATGGAACGATCGTTGTAACACCCGTAATCTGGTACTCTTCGAGCGCACGCCTGATGCGGCTGATCGCCCCGGTGCGGTCCGGTGACCAGGCGACAAGCTTTGCAATCAGTGGATCGTAATGCAGGGTTACCTCACTCCCCACCGCAACTCCGCAGTCGTGTCGGATGCCGGGACCCGAAGGCGCATCTAAGTGGTTGATGTATCCCGGTGAAGGGAAGAAGTTGTTGTCCGGATCCTCGGCGTAGATACGGGCTTCGATGGCGCTTCCCCGGGGCTGGACATCTTCATGCCCATACTCCAGCGGTTGACCGGCCGCTATTGATAACTGGTCCAGCACCAGGTCGCGACCTGTAACCATCTCGGTCACCGTATGCTCGACCTGGAGGCGCGCGTTGACTTCGAGGAAGAAGAACCGGTCACCTTCCAGCAGGAACTCCACCGTTCCGGCTCCCTGGTATCCCGATGCGAGTGTCAACCTGACCGCAGCTTCACTCATCTCCCCGCGCATATCGGGGGTGAGAGCAGGGCTGGGGGTCTCCTCGATGATCTTCTGATGACGTCTTTGGACGCTGCATTCACGCTCTCCCAACCACACACAGGTACCGTGTGAATCGGCCATAACCTGAAATTCAACGTGACGGGGATGGGCCAGGTATTTTTCGATGTAAACCGATTCGTCACTAAAAGCGGACACGGCCTCTGAACGTGCCATCTTCAGCGAACTTTCAAGCTCCTGTGGATTTTCGACCACCCGCATTCCCTTACCGCCACCACCGGCTGCTGCCTTCAGCAGGATCGGGTATCCGATCTCTTCACCGGCTCCAACGGCCTCCTTTAAAGTACGAACCGGTTGACCGGTTCCGGGAATGATCGGCACATCGTGGGCCACAGCAACCTTCCTGGCTGCTGTCTTATCACCCAGAAGGCGCATCGAATCGGGGGGCGGGCCGATCCATACGAGACCGGCATCCTGTACAGCTTGGGCAAAGTCGGCATTTTCTGCCAGAAATCCGTAGCCAGGGTGCACCGCATCGGCCCCGCTCTTCTGGGCGGCTTCTATGATCCTTTCAGTTACAAGATATGATTCACGCGCAGGAGCCTGGCCTATCGGGTAGGCATGGTGGGCGGTTGTAACGTGGGGTGCTGTGCGATCTGCTTCGCTGTATACAGCAACTGTACCTATACCCACTTCGTGGCACGTTCTGAATATGCGTATCGCTATCTCACCGCGATTGGCAACTAGGACTTTCGAAAAATATGGTTTCGTTGCCACGGGAAGTCCTCAATCTATGACGCGAGTGCCGCCTCGGCGGCGTCGGTGCCCTGGCCCGGGGTCACACCGGTGATGATTTCTACGGCCTCCAGGAACTTGAGAAGGTTCTCGGGTGTGCTTGAGGTGCCCATAAGCCCTACCCGTACCACCTGCCCGGCCAGCGGACCAAGCCCGCCGCCTATTTCTATTCCGTAATCGGCCAGCAGCTGTGCTCGCAGATCCTTCTCATCGACATCTTCGGGTGGTCGCAC
>JAGLTZ010000411.1 GCA_023135015.1 Candidatus Latescibacterota bacterium | reverse complement strand
TGTGACCCCAACGGTAGAGGCATGGGCCCTGTGCGCCGATCCAAATGCATCGTTTACGTAAACCTCGCCCAGGCCGGCAAGTGCCTTGGAGAACTCTGCGTCGTTGGCCTCTTCACCGGGGTTGAAACGCAGGTTCTCCAGAAGCATGATCCCTCTGTCGTCGAGCCGGGAGGCGGCCTCAAGGGACTCCTCTCCGACGCAGGAACCTGCAAATACCACAGGTGATCCAAGCATTCCCTGCAGCCGCTCCGCCACAGGACGCAGGCTCAGGGCAGGGTCAATTCCCCCTTTGGGCCTTCCCAGATGGCTCATCAGGACCAGCCGCCCTCCCCTCTCCATGAGCCTGCGGAGTGTGGGGAGGGTAGCCTCGATACGGGTGCTGTCAGACACCTCGCCATCGGCGAGGGGAACATTGAAGTCCACACGTATGAGGACCTGCCTCCCACTCACCTCGATGTCGTCTATGGTGAGCTTGTTGAATGTCATGCAGAAACCGTACCCGCGGAATCAGCCTGCCAGGCGGCCGATCACGTCGATCACCCGGTTGCTGTATCCCCACTCGTTATCGTACCAGCCGAACGCTTTGACCAGTCGCTCTCCTATGATCATTGTTAATAAGCTGTCGAAAATGCACGAGTGCGGATTGCCGATAATATCGCTGGAAACGAGCGGTTCATCGGAGTACTCCAGAATCCCCTGCAACGGGCCTTCCGCGGCCTCTTTGAACGCCGCGTTCACGCTTTCGACCGTCACCTTCTCCCCGACAGATACAATCAGGTCGACTATCGAGCCGTTGGCCACGGGGACCCTGACGGACATGCCGTCCAGCTTCCCGGCCAGATCGGGGATAATCTTGCCCATAGCCCTTGCGGCACCGGTTGTGGTCGGGATCATGTTTATCGCCGCGGACCGGGCCCTTCTTAGATCCTTATGGACCAGATCCAGGATTTGCTGGTCGTTCGTATAGGCATGTATCGTCGTCATGAGACCGTACTCGATGATAAAAGAATCGTGGAGCACCTTGGCCATCGGCGCGATGCAGTTGGTCGTGCAGGATGCGTTGGATACAGTCCGCACCTGATCGTTCAACACGTGATCGTTGACGCCGAGGACCACCATCGCATCCAGGTCACCACCCTTGGGGGGAACCGTCAACACGACCTTCTTGGCCCCTGCATCCAGGTGCATCTGGATCTGCTCCGGCGAGGCGAATATCCCGGTGGACTCGACTACTATATCAACACCGAGATCACCCCACGGAAGAGCCTTCGGGTCACGTTCCGAGAGAACGGTTAGCCTGTTGCCGTTGATAATGAAGGCCCCCTCCTCCAGCTCGATCGATCCGGGAAAGCGGCCGTGGACTGAGTCATACTTGAGCAGATGTGCCATTGTCGCTGCGTCGGAGATGTCGTTGATGGCCACAAACTCATAGCCTTCACGCCCGAATCCGGCGCGGAATACCAGTCGCCCGATCCTGCCGAAACCGTTTATACCGATACGGATGCCCATGCCTTTTAATCCTCCTGAAAATTATTTGGTGCCTAGCAGTTTCCGATACGAAAACTAGCAAGTTTCTCGCAAGGTCAAGGAAGTCAACGTATCGCACAAAAAGAGCAGTTTTCGAACAGAAGCTAGCTTTGCTCTTCAGGCAGGTCAAGACTGCCTTTGCCCGCAATCGGGTCTTCCGGTGGAACGTCGGAAGGCGGCGGTGTACGGGCGGCCACCAGAAAGAGGACCCCGGCCGGCAGGTAAGACAGCATAGCCTGCATAGCCGCCTCGAATGTGGCCCCCGTCGTGACAACATCATCCACCAGCAGCACCCGCCTGCCTTCGATCTCTACCGCCTGCCGACCCGGTCCGAACGCACCGTGGAGTGCCACCATGCGCTGCCGCCTGCCCACCCTTTTCTGGGGCGGGGTTGCACGGACCCTTCTCAGCACCTTCGGCAGAAATGAGCAGTCAAGGAATCCCGCTATCGACTCTGCCAGGTATTGCGCCTGATCAAATCCTCTCTCCCGCCGTCGCGCGTGATGGAGTGGTACGGGGACCACCACCTGCGGATAGCCAGCCAGGCCAGCCTCTGCCAGGGCTTCATACATCGCCCGGGCCAGCGGCAGGAAGATACGCGGCAGGTTTCGGAACTTGGCGGCCGTAACCATGGCACTGACAGGAAAAGCGTACTCAAAAGGAGCAACCACTGGCAGTCCGTTCAGCAGGGCCGCTCCCGCCGGCAGACGGCGCACCGCCAGTTCATTACTGCATTCGGCACAAAGGAATGTGTCGTTATGAATGATCTCCCCACAGCCAGCACAGATCCTGGGCAGGAATACATCCACCAGATCGGCGAGAACCGGAATCCGCACTCCTCCCTCCCTTCCCCACAGCCATAAGACGATACGGCGAAACCGGGGCGGCTGAACCGGGGGAGCTTCTATTCTACCCCCGTATTGTCCGTTGGATCCACGACGTCCTCCAGAGCCGGACCCGGGACCCGGACATCCCCCTTTCGGACGGTATACCCCGCCGTGTCAAAATACTCGAGTATCGGTATAGAGAACTTTCTGGTGAGCCCACCGCTCAGGTCGCGGAAGGCTGGCACAGAGAGTTCGTTCTCGCGCTCGAAATACTCCCGTACCAGACCGAGCAGTTCCCTCTGCCCCTTCATGGAGAGGAAAAAACCTCCCGGATAGCGCACGAGCTCCCGACGGTGCAGCAGAGCATCAATCAGATCCTCGGCCACATCTGCTGCCTGACCTGCAGCCCCAAGAGCCTCACGGGCCGCAGCTTCCGCTTCCTCCCTGTTCCACGGAAGCAGTTCCCGCCCTTCCGCGCCATCGATGAAGATCGAGGCCGCCTCACCCAGTGCCCCCTCGAACCTGACCTCGAAACCCGAGCGACGCCAGAAGGGAGGATCTCTTTCCACCAGACTTTCTTTCTCAGCCTTCTGGAGAACCGCCTCGAGCACAGCGCTGTTTGCAGAGATACCGAGTGAAGAGGCTATGGCTTCAGCAGAGAGCCCCCGCCGGAGGGGATTCCCGTCATGAGCGGTTTCAAGAAATGTCTCCAGATCCCTCACTGCATCCTCGATAAGCGAAGTGCTCACCAGGCATTTATCAACCACCAGCCAGCCGCGCGACGGGGCCTGTTCCACCACCATTTCCTCGGCCATGGCGGTACGTTTGGAGGCCTCCTTCAGAGGCAATCCCGCCGAGCCTGCCTCAGCAACCATCGACGAGATGATATCCAGTGGATCACCTTCCGCCCTCAGCTCCAGCCTCTCCACCACTGCCGGGTCACTCCGCCGGTGGCGGGGAGGGCTTACGTCGAGAATCGTGGCACCCGCGATGGTCCGCATGGGGCTGTAGCGACGGAGAAGGATCCTGTCTCCCACCTCTGCTACGAGTGGATTTTCGAGATGGAGCTGGGCAAGGCCTTCTTCTCCCGGGGAAAGGGCCGAGGATCCCAGTATCCGCAGCCTGCCAAAGACCTCCATCGTGCCATGATGCACCCTGACCCTCTGGTTGTGCTTCAATGGAGCGGGTGCGCTAGCCAGATGGCGGATATGCAGGTCTACGGTCCTTGTCGGGCCCAGGCTGTCCGGCGTTACAAGCCACGACCCGGGAGAAGCCTCTTCCACCGAGATACCGTGCAATGCCAGAGCGCTGCGCGTGCCGGGAGATGTCTCAGATGCCGACTGGCCATGCTGCTGGATCTCCCTGACCCTCGTATCGAAGGCTGCGGGCTGCAGCTGGAGAGGATCGCCGACCCTGGCGACGCCCGACCAGACACTTCCCGTCACCACC
>JAGLTZ010000410.1 GCA_023135015.1 Candidatus Latescibacterota bacterium | reverse complement strand
AGAGTGTCGGAGGAACAGGTGATTCTTAATATCCGGACAGTGTTTCCGGCCCAGGATGTGCGTCTGCCCGGACTTGTCGCCCGTGCCGTTCGGTCGGCAGGGGTTATCTGATCTTCACAGCGGGAGTAATAGGTGAGGCTGTCAAAACTGAACATATACGGGTTCAAGTCGTTTGCGGATAAGCTGGAGCTGACCTTCGGTGACGGGATGACCGCCGTGGTCGGCCCAAACGGCTGCGGCAAGACGAATATCGTCGATGCCATCAAGTGGGTCATGGGCGAGCAGAAGCCAACCTCCATCCGCGGCAAAACGATGGAGGACATTATTTTCAACGGCTCGGCCGGCCGGAAGCCGCTGGGGTTCGCCGAAGTATCACTCACTGTTGAGAACACCGATAACCTGCTTCCCGTCGAAATGCCGGAAGTCATGGTTACACGCCGTCTCTTCCGCAGCGGTGAGAGCGAGTACCTGATAAACAACCAGCAGTGCCGCCTTCGCGACATCCACGACCTGTTCATGGATACCGGCATCGGGAACAATTCGTATACGGTGATCCAGCAGGAGATGGTGGATGTCATCATCAGCGACAAGACAGATGAACGGCGCATCATCTTCGAGGAGGCCGCCGGGATCCAGAAGTACAAGAGCCGCCGGCGGGAAACGCAGCACAAGCTCAAGAACACCGAATACGACCTTCTCAGGCTGGGGGATGTCATCGCTGAGGTGGAGAAGGCGGTCCGCAGCCTCAAACGCCAGGTTAACAAGGCCAAGAGATACCAGAAGTACCGGGATCGGCTTTCAGTCGCAGAGGTGCACCTGGCCCTGCTGAAAGACCGCAGATTCGAAGAGGAGATGAAGCCGCTGCGGGAGGAGCTGCGCACCCTGCGCGAATCGAGACAGGGTACGGGGACCGGGCTGGCCCAGAAGGAGGCCGCCGTCGCCGAGGCGCGTGCAAGGGCGGTGGACCTGGAAAAAGCTGTGGCGGACCTGCAGCGGGAAGTAGATGCGGCCAGAGAACGTGTGCGGCAGGTGGAATCGGAGCTCATAGCCCTGCGGGAACGCCGTACGGCTGCTGAAAATGCCGCCGAACGGGGGCGGAGCGATGCTGAGGAGATGGACCGTCGCCGCACGGCAGCGCTCGAGGAGCACCAGCATCTGGATGAGGAGCGTGAGCAGGCCGGAACAGAACTCGAGGAGTTGGTGAAGGAAGAGGAGACGATAAATAACCGCCTGGGGGGTGTGGATGAGCGGTTAGTGGAGGTGCAGTCGGCATTTAACGATCTGAAGGATCGCTACAACCGGGCAAGCATCTATTACCAGGACGAAGCCCAACGTGCAGAGTTCCTCCGCTTCAAAGTCAAAGAGAGGCGCGAGCGGTTGGAGGGGTTGAGGGGCCAGCAGGGGCAGGCCCTGGTCGAGGCGGAGGAGGCCGGGAGGGAGCAGAACCGTCTGGCCGGGGAGCTGGAGGATATAAGGCAGAGACGGGACGGGCTGCGCCTGCGCAGGGACGAGACCGAGCAGGCCCGTGAGGAGGCGGCCGAAAAAATTCAGGCACAGACCAGGAGCCTGGCCGGTGTGGAGGGGGAGCTCAAGGGGGCTAGGGCAGAACGCGTAGTGGTCGGGGAACTGCTGGAGAGCCTCGAAGGTGTCGATGAGGTGACCCGTGATCTGCGCGGAGCCGGGCAGGAGGGTTTCGGTCCCCTGCTTGCCGAGGTTATCCGGATTGACGATGCAGCGGTAAAGGCCACCGAGGCGGTCCTGGGGCCGGCGCTTGAAGGATTGCTCCTGCTGGATGAACAGGCACTGGGCCGGGCGCTCGAACTCCTGAAGGACCGTGAGGAGGGCGGAAGGGCCATTCTACTGGCATCCCACCTGGTGGATGAGGAGCCTCTGGAGGTGCCACAGTGGGCGGCTGGGGCCGAAGGTGTGCGCGGCAGGCTCTCCGAGTATGTGCGGGGTGAGGGGTTGGAGGCCGGGGTTGCACGAGGATTGCTCTCGAGGGTACTGCTGATGGACAACCTCGATCAGGCTCTTGCCGTGGCGGCCGCCGCATCGGGCAGCTGCTGGACGCTGGTAACGTCAGCCGGCGAAGTAGTTGCTCCGGGCGGTGTTGTCAGTGCCGGCCGTCCTGCAGTCGGGCCGGTGGGTGGATTGCTGGCCAGACGACACAAACTCGAGGAGTTGAGCGCGAGGGTCGAACAGCTGGATGTTAAACTGGCCGAAGAGGAGACCACCCTGCGCCGTGATAAGGAGACCCTGGCGGAGCTGCGCGAGCGTTACACCCTCGTCGCGGGCGAACTTGAAGAAGTTGAGAACGCCCTGCACGAACTTGAGTGGGAGCATAACAGTGCGGAGTCGAGGCACAAAACACTGACAGAACGGGCGGCCGAGCTTGGAGAACGGATTGAAGATGAGGGGAGCGAGCTCGAGGCCGATGTCACCGAGCTGGAGAAACTGAGCCCCCTGCTCTCGAAGGCGCTGGAGGAGAGCGGGGAGTTGGGAGGGGCCCTGGAACAGCAGCAGGCCCTTGTAGAAGAAATCACATCCAAACAGGATGAGCAGAGACACCTGCTGCAGGAGGTAAGGCTGAACAGGGTTCGGCTCGAGCACCGCGTGGAGGGTCTCCGGCGTGAAATGAAGCGGCTGGCCGAAAGCGCCGAGGAGCTGGCAGAGTCGGCCCAGCGACGCCTCCGGGAGGCAGCCGAGTCGGAGGCGAACTTCAATACTCTCGAGGAGCAGATCGGAGAGCAGGAGGGGATCCTGGAGCAGCGACAGGAGGTCCGCAGAAAGCTCGAGGGGGACCTCGCGGGTCGGGAGAAGGAGTTCCTGGAGCACCGCAACGGGATGCAGGTACTGGAAGAAGAGTTGCGTAAAGAGCGCAAGGCCCGCGAGAATCAGCAGGAACGCGTCCACGCCATCGAGCTGCGCCTCTCGGAGCTGGGCACGCGCCGCGAGAGTCTTACCGAGAGGATTCTCCTCGATTACGACGTCGACCTGGGCGATGTCGATGAGTCGGAACTGATGGAAGAAGGGGAGGAGCCCCCCGGCGCGCAGGCTCTCGATGAAGAAGTCCTCACTCTGCGTGAGCGCCTCGACCGCCTCGGACCGGTTAACCTGCTCGCCCTGGAGGAATATGAGGTCGAAAAGCGGCGTCTCGACTTCCTGGTGGAGCAGCGCGCCGATCTGGATGAAGCCAAACAGACCCTGCAGCAGACCATCCGGAAGATCAACAAGACCGCTCGCAAGCGCTTCATCGAGACCTTCGAGGATATCAGGACGAATTTCCGGAAGACTTACTCACAGTTCTTCGAGGGAGGGGAAGCGGACATATATCTGGGCGGCGAAGAGGACCCGCTCGAGGCGGGGATCGAGATCGTGGCCCGGCCGAAAGGAAAGATATTGAAGAGCATGACCGCCCTTTCGGGTGGGGAGAAGGCGCTGACCGCTATTGCCCTTCTCTTCGCCATATATCTGGTGAAGCCAAGCCCGTTCTGTATTTTCGATGAGGTGGATGCCTCCCTGGACGAAGCCAACATCGGACGCTTCCTGAGAGTCTTAAACCTGTTTGAGGACACGATACAGTTCATATTGATTACCCATAACAACCGTACGATGGAGGCTTCCGATACTTTTCTGGGAATCACCATGGAGGAGCCCGGCGTTTCCAAGGTGGTCGGGGTGCGCTTCGAGGAGGATGAGGAGGCGGCCGCCTGACAGCACCGGCTCTTTCAACCTGAAAGATACAGATTCATCCCTTCTGCGACTGTTTGATGCGCATGGGTTTGCGATCGCACTGGTAGCACCGGAGATCGCCTGATGCACCGTTCGCGCTGGTTTTTCCCATCCATTTGGACCGCTTTCTTCATCTCGGGTATCGCGGGACTGGTTTACGAGGTGGTCTGGGCCCGATACCTCGATCTCGTTCTGGGCGGCACGGCCTACGCTCACATCATGGTGCTGGCTGCCTACATGGGCGGATTGGCACTGGGAGCGTGGTGCTTCGGCAGACTCGCCGACAGGATTTCAGAACCGCTGGTTGTCTATACTTACCTGGAGATAGCCATCGGCGTATACGGCCTGGCTTTCCCGGCGCTCTTCTCCCTCGGCAGCAGCTTCTACATCCTGCTGGCGGGACCACTGGGGACCACAGGGTTTGGTGGGATTATCAATAAGTTCATTATCTCGCTGCTGCTGCTCGGTCCCTCCACCTTCCTGATGGGTGGCACCCTGCCTCTCCTGACCCGCACCGTGACTTCGCTGCCGGACCGTGTAGGCCGGGGGGTTTCGGGTCTCTACTTCATCAACAGTCTGGGGGCCGTCTGTGGTGCGCTCCTGGCCGGATTTGTCCTGATCCGCGGACTCGGGGTCCAGGCCACCCTTACCGTGGCCGCGGCGCTGAATATTCTGGTGGGGATTTCGCTGCTGGCTGCCTGGCGGTACGGTCTACTGGTTCGCCACGAACCCGGGGAGGCCGAAGAAACAGTTGAGGGTGATGCAGTCGTATCTCTCTGTCCTGAGTTCGAAGGAGTGGGGGAGCGGCGGCTGACTACGTGGGCGGCTGTAGCCCTGTGGGGAGCGGGGCTCTCGGGCCTTGTGGTGATGGTCTATGAAGTGAGCTGGATCCGTCTCCTTTCAACCATCCTGGGTTCCAGCACCTACTCGTTTACGCTGATGCTGGCTGCTTTCATAACCGGTATTGCACTCGGCTCCATTGTGGCGCGCTGGCTGGCCCGCTTCGAACGCCCCTTTCTCTTCTTCGGTTTGAGCCAGTTCCTGATAGGTGCGAGCCTGCTGGTGGTGCTCCCCCTCTATGCCAGATTGCCCTATATGTTCCTGGGCCTGCAGAGCATCGCCGCACAGACTGAGTCGGGATACACAGTCTATGAGATCGTCAAGTACCTCTTCTGCCTGATCATTATGTTCCCGCCGACTCTCGCTTCAGGGGCGGCGCTACCGCTGGCCACGGATGTTGCCGCACGCCTCTCGAGACAGGTAGGCACTTCTGTGGGACGTGTATTCGCGGCCAATACCGTGGGGACCATCGTGGGTGCGCTCCTGGGGGGCCTGGTTCTGCTGCCGGTTCTGGGAGTCAGGCACACACTCGAACTGGGCATCGCGGTGAATATGGCGTTCGGGCTGTGGGTCCTTTTACTCAATCCCCGTGTTGCGACCGGATGGCGACAGAACCTTGCAGCCGGATCTGTTGTGCTGGTCGTACTCTATCTGCTGGTTGCCCCGGCATGGGATCTGCGCGCTCTGGCTTCCGGTGTATTCCGGGAACGGCACGAAATCGGCCCGGTACTAGAACAGTTCGAAGAGCGTATCAGCGACCTGGAGTTGGTCTTATACGAGGAGGACGTCAACGGCACGGTGGCCATCCTTCGCAGAGGTGAGAACTTTTCGCTGATCGTGAACGGGAAGGCCGATGCGAGCACCTACCGCAACGACAGCGTGACCCAGACCTTGATAGCCGCCATCCCGGCAGTGATGGTGCCCACGGCCGGCAGAGCCATGGTGATCGGGCTGGGGAGCGGGCAGACAGCCGGGCACCTGTTGCGGTACCCCGTGCGGCAGGTTGAGATCGTGGAGATCTCCCCGGGCGTTGTACGGGCGAGCCGCTTCTTCGACCATATCAGCGGCCGGCCCCTAGAAGACCCCCGCACCGTGCTTGTCAAGCAGGATGCCAAGACATACCTACTGACAAGGCCAGACGCCCGCTACGACCTGATCCTCTCGGAGCCGAGCAACCCGTGGATCGCCGGCATCGGCGGGCTGTTCACGATCGAGTACTTTACCACCCTGGGGGAGAGGCTCGAACCGGGCGGCGTCGTCGCGCAATGGATCCATACATACGAGCAGACGAACGAGACGCTCGGGAGCGTTCTGCTGACCTTCTGTGAGGCCTTCCCCTATGTGTCTGTGTGGGGCATGGCTGTTTCGGATCTGCTGCTGGTGGGCAGCAACGAGCCCGTATCGTGGGATTTCGAGGCATCCCGTGCAGCATTCGAGCGTCCGGGTGTGGCCACAGACCTGGATAGGATCGGGATAAACGACCTGTTCACGCTGCTGTGCCGCCAGCTGATGAGTCCGCTCAGGGTGGCCGAAGCCACCAGTCTGGGCGGCCGTCTCAATACGAATAACTTCCCCTTTCTCGAGTACCAGGCACCGCGCGTCTTCTTCCTCGACACCGAGGCCACCCTGCATAGACAGCTCGATGAGCGCAACCGTACCCTGCGCAACACCGATCTGGAACTCTCACGCTACCTGGCCGGCCGCGAACCCACTCCTGTGGAACTGGCCAATTCGATTTCGTACTTCCAGAACTCCATCGGTATGCTCACACGGCTGAAAGCGTCGGCGACGGCCGCCTGGCTGGAGGTCGAGCCAGACGCTTCCCCGGCCGTGGAGATGGGTATCCAGACAGGTTATATTTCGTTGAGAGCGAGTGTTGATAAGACAGCCGCGCTGGCCCGGGACGACCCCGGGAATCCGAGGTA
>JAGLTZ010000041.1 GCA_023135015.1 Candidatus Latescibacterota bacterium | reverse complement strand
TGGACCACGACTAACCGTGGGAGATTGAGCTAAGTGAAGAAAGTCATACAGAAGATCAAACTGCAGATCCCGGGAGGCCAGGCAACGCCGGCACCGCCCGTAGGCACGGCTCTGGGCCCCGCGCAGATCAACATCATGGAATTCTGCAAGGCCTTCAACGACCGGACCCATAAGGACCACGGCACGATCATCCCTGTCGAGATCATGGTCTTTGCAGACCGCTCCTTCAGCTTCATTACCAAGACTCCCCCCGCAGCGGTGCTGATCAAAAAGGCGATCACGTTGGAGAAGGGCTCCGGTGAACCCAACAAGGTCAAAGTCGGGCGCATCAGCGAAAAGGATATCGAGTCGATCGCCCAGGTAAAAATGCCTGACCTGAACGCAGTCATGTTGGAAGCTGCCAAATCGATAATCCGCGGGACAGCCCGCAGTATGGGCGTTCTCGTGGAAGGTGAGGTGGGTGAAATCGCCTCGGACGAGGAGATCGAAGCCTCTCGACCAAAGAGGGAGGTGGTGGTGGCTCCGGTGGTTGCTGGCGTTGGTGAGGCAGCGACAGGTGAAGCGGCTGCCGCGGAATCCGCGCCGGGAGGGGATGAATAATGGCCCCTAAGGTATCCAGGCGCTACAGCCAGGCTGTAGGGCTGATAGAGCCCGGTACGGAGTATTTGGTAGGGGAGGCTATCGAGAAGCTGCTGGCAATGCCGGGTGCTGACTTCGATGAAACAGTGGAAGTGGCCGTCAGACTGGGTGTCGATTCAAGACATGCCGATCAGGTGGTCCGTGGCACGGTCATCCTTCCCCACGGGCTGGGCAAGCAGGTCACGGTTGTTGTTATCGCCCGCGGGCCTAAGACCACCGAGGCGGAGGAAGCCGGCGCCGATATAGTCGGAAGCGAAGAGATCATCGAGAAGATCAACGGTGGCTGGTTCGATTTCGATGTATGCATCACCACGCCCGATATGATGGGTCTTGTAGGCAAGCTCGGAAAGCTGTTGGGACCACGGGGCCTTATGCCGAATCCGAAGTCTGGCACAGTCACTATGGACATCGGTAAGGCCGTAAATGAGGCGAAGGCCGGAAAGATTGAATTCCGGGTCGACAAGGCGGGGATCGTACATGCGCCACTGGGAAAGAAGAGCTTCTCGGCCGATGCCCTGACCGACAATTTCATGGCTTTTTATCGCGCCATTGTACAGGCCAGGCCTGCGGCCGCAAAGGGCCAGTACGTTCGCAGTCTGACCATTTCAACGACCATGAGCCCGGGCGTGAAGGTCGACCGGGCCTCTGCACAGGCTCTCATAACATGAGCCGCTCCACGGAGACGAACCGGAAATGAATGTCGCCGAGCTTGAACTGACACATACGGAGGAGCTGGCCGGGACCGAACGCCCTCCCAGGCCGGAGAAGGTCGAGGAAGTCGAACGCCTGAAGAACGTACTGAGTGAGGCGGTTGGCATTTACCTGACCGACTTTCGCGGAATCGATGTCGAGAAGATGAATGCACTGCGCCTCCGGTTCCGTGAGGCGGGCGTCGAGTACACGGTTGTGAAGAACAACCTGCTCAAGAGAGCGGCCGGAGGGGTGGGTCTGGAGGAGTGGATCGCGGATCTGGAAGGGCCCACGGCCATGGCAGTCGGTATGGAAGACCCTGTGGCCCCCGGGAAGGTCATCAAGGAGTTCCAGGAAGATCATAAGAGGGAAGGGGACTTCCTCGAATTCAAGAGAGGGCTGCTGCAGGGCGAGGCTATCGGGGCCGATACCTTCAGGCGACTGGCCACGCTTCCGGGTCGTGACGAACTGATTGCCAGGATCCTTTATATGTTCGCCTACCCCTTGCGGGGTCTGGTCACAGCTCTTTCCGGTTTACCGCGCAACCTGGTCTATGCGCTGGAAGACCTCCGCAGCAAACGGGAAGCGGAGAAGCCTGTGATAGAGCCAGCAAAAGAGCCGGTAGCTGCGGAAGAGCCAGCAGAAGAGCCGGTAGCTGCGGAAGAAGTAGCAGAAGAGCCGGAAGCCTTGGAAGAGACCGCAGATGAGCCTGCACAGCCCGAAACTACGGACGAAGAAGCTGCCGGGGAGCCAGAGAGATTAGGACCGGATGAGGCAACTGCCGAGGAACCTGCAGTGGAGGAAGAAACTTCGAAGGAAGAGATCGAGTCAGGTGAGGGAACCGAACCGGACCCGAATACTGAGTAGTCTTAATAATTATGAGGAGAAACAATGGCTGACAAGCTTGTAAGCATCGTCGAGTCGATCGAAGGTCTGACGGTGATGGAACTTGCGGACCTGGTGTCCGCCCTGGAGGAGAAGTTCGGCGTTTCGGCTCAGGCCCCTATGGTGGTCGCCGCCGGTGCCGTCGCCGCTGGGCCGGGTGCTGCCGCCGAGGAAGAGCAGACGGAGTTCGACGCGATCCTCACTGAGATCGGTGAGAACAAGATTCAGGTGATCAAGGTGGTGCGTGCGCTCACCAGCCTGGGGCTCAAGGAGGCCAAGGATCTGGTGGACAACTCGCCCAAGCCGATCAAGGAAAGCGTTCCGAAGGAAGAGGCCGAGACCGTCAAGAAGCAGATTGAGGAAGTGGGTGGCACTGTCGAGATCAAGTAAGCCGCACCTACGTGGACGTCTGCGGAACCGAGCAGCATTCCTTTTGGATGTCGATCAGGCGGCGCCCGGATGGGATGTGCTGTTTTTGTCTTCGACAAAGGAGTGATGCCCGTTGGCTATGAGAACAGGCACAATTAAACGGCACAGTTTCGAAAAGCTCACCGCACCGTTGGATATGCCGAACCTGCTGGCCGTGCAGCTCAAATCGTACGAGTCATTCCTCCAGGCTGCAGTCTCTCCTTCCAAGCGCAACAACCAGGGCCTGCAGGCAGTCTTTCAGGAAATCTTCCCGATAACCGATGTGCACGGGAACTTCACACTGGAATTCATCGACTATTCGATAGGCCAACCGAAATATACCGTAGACGAGTGCAAGGATCGCAACATGACCTATGCCGCGAGCCTGAAGTCACGCTTGCGGCTGATAATCCGCGATTCGGAAAGTGATGAGAAGAGGGTTAAGGATATAATCGAACAGAGCACCTATCTGGGCGAGCTTCCACTTCTCAACGACCGGGGAACATTCATCGTCAATGGTGCAGAACGTGTGATCGTTACACAGCTCCACCGTTCTCCCGGCGTATTCTTCGACGAGACCATCCACCCGAACGGTAAAAGACTCTACTCGGCGCGGATCATTCCGTTCCGCGGCTCATGGTTGGAATTCTCCCACGATGTGGCGGACATCATGTACGTCCACATCGACCGCCGCCGAAAACTCCCGGTCACTGTTCTGCTAAGAGCCATCGGCTTTAGCACGAATGAGGAGATCATACAACTCTTCTACGAAACGGTAGAGATCAAGGCGGATGAGAAAGCAATAGGTAGGCATCTGGCGGATCCCATTGTAGATAAGGAGACAGGAGAGATCCTGTACGAGGCGGGGTGCGTGATCGAAGAGGATGAACTTTCAGAAATAACCAGCCGGAAAATAAAGAAGGTGACGGTTATCGTCTCTGACGACAGCAGACGTGAAGCTCCCGTCATCGAGAACGCCCTGGCCAAGGACCCGACCCACAGTACTGAGGAAGCGCTCTACCGGATATACAACCTGCTGCGTCCGGGTGATCCACCCAACGTTGATACTGCCAGACAGTTGCTCGAGCGGCTCTTCTTTAGCCCTAAACGGTACGACCTGGGCGAAGTGGGCCGCTATCGCATGAACAACCGCCTGGAACTGGATGTTCCAATTGATAAGCGGGTACTGGACAAGAAAGACTTTGTTGCCATCGTCGCCGAGCTTCTCAGGCTGCGCAACACCCAGGGCGATGTGGACGATATAGACCACCTGGGCAACCGCCGTGCGAGGACCGTAGGTGAACTCCTCTCCAACCAATTCAGTGTGGGTCTCTCGCGCATGGCCCGCACTATCAAGGAGCGGATGAGCCTGCGTGACAGTGATTCGCTCACTCCGCAGGAGCTGGTTAATGCCCGCACCGTCTCTGCGGTCATCAACGCCTTCTTCGGCTCGAGCCAGCTCAGCCAGTTTATGGACCAGACCAACCCGCTCGCCGAGCTGACGCACAAGCGACGCCTTTCAGCGCTCGGACCTGGTGGACTTACCCGAGAGCGGGCCGGTTTCGAGGTGCGCGATGTGCACCACACCCATTACGGGCGGATATGCCCGGTCGAAACGCCGGAGGGTCCGAACATCGGGCTTATCTCGTCACTGGCCACGTATGCTCGTATCAACCCCTTTGGCTTCATCGAAACCCCGTACAGGAAGGTTGAGAACGGTAAGGTCACCGACACCATCGAGTACCTGACAGCTGACCGCGAGGATCCGTTCATTATCGCCCAGGCGAATGCGCCTCTGGACCGCTATGGCCGGTTCCTGAATGAGTTTATCAAGGCTCGTGTCCGGGATGACTATCCGGTAGTCAAGCAGGAAGAGGTTCAGTATATGGACGTCTCCCCCACACAGCTGATCAGTGTGGCAGCGGGGCTTATTCCATTTCTGGAGCACGACGACGCAAACCGTGCGTTGATGGGATCCAACATGCAGCGCCAGGCCGTTCCGCTACTGCGCCCCGAGGCGCCCCTGGTCGGTACCG
Source organism: Candidatus Latescibacterota bacterium (assembly GCA_023135015.1). Lineage (GTDB taxonomy): Bacteria > Blakebacterota > Blakebacteria > Blakebacterales > Blakebacteraceae > JAGLTZ01. The sequence continues at coordinate 1,977 of JAGLTZ010000041.1, read as the reverse complement.
GTATGGAGGCGCGTGCGGCCCGCGACTCGGGTGTCGTTCTGATCGCCCGGGAGTCGGGCATGGTGACAAAGGTCACAGGGGATGTGATCCTCATCAAGCGCGTGTCGAAGAAATCGAAGGATTTCGCTGTCTCTGAGATCGACGAGTATCGTCTGGTGAAGTTCAAGCGGACAAACCAGAACACCTGCATCAACCAGAAGCCGATAGTGAGGGTAGGTGATAAGGTCAAAGCGGGTGATGTGATCGCTGATGGCATGGCTACCGAGGGAGGCGAGTTAGCCCTGGGCAAGAACGTGATGGTCGCCTTCATGCCCTGGCATGGATACAACTTCGAGGACGCAATCGTTGTCTCGGAACGGTTCGTATGGGACGATGTCTACACTTCCATTCATATAGAGGAGTTCGAGATCCAGGTCCGCGATACCCGTCGTGGCCCGGAGGAGATCACTGACGAGATCCCGAACGTGAGCGACAGCGCCATCCGCAATCTGGACGAGAGGGGAATCGTGCGCATGGGTGCGCTTGTGGAGGCGGGCGACGTCCTGGTCGGAAAGGTCACTCCTAAGGGAGAGACCGAGCTCTCGCCGGAGGAGAGGCTGCTGAGGGCGATCTTTGGGGAGAAGGCGGGCGATGTGAAGGACGCCAGCCTCAAGGCGCCCCCCGGCATGAACGGGATCGTCATCGATACGAAGATATTCTCCCGTAAAGAGCGGGATGATAAGACCCGGAAGGAAGACGTTAAGAAGATCGACCAGTCGAAGGACCGGTTCCAGCGCAGGCGGACGATCCTGCAGAAGGACCGCGACACGTTCATCGCAGATCTCCTCAAGAATCGAAAAGTCGGGGACGTAAGGACCGTCGGCACCAACCGGATCAAGGTCCAGAAGAGCAAGTGGATCGAGGATGTGCTGAAGAGCTTCTCGTTCGACAGCAGAGAAGTCCATGCAGTCGACGGCAAGTGGACCGACGACGACAAGATTAACGTGAAGGTCGTGGAGACCATGCGGCTCTGCGACCAGATGCTGAAGGAGATGGAGGAGCGGGAAGCGCTGGAGATAGACAAGATCCAGCGCGGCGACGAACTGCCTCCCGGTGTGAACCAGCTCGTCAAGGTCTACGTCGCGCGCAGGCGCAAATTATCTGTAGGTGACAAGATGGCCGGTCGCCACGGCAACAAGGGTGTTATCAGCAAGATCGTACCGATCGAGGATATGCCCTATATGGAGGACGGCACGCCGATCGACATGGTTCTCAATCCTCTGGGCGTGCCTAGCCGGATGAACATCGGCCAGATCCTGGAGACCAACCTGGGATGGGCAACTGCAAAGGCGGACAGGCACGTCGCCACTCCGGTTTTCGCGGGCGCCACCCTGGATGAGATCCGGAAAATGTTGAAGGATGCCGGGCTTCCGGAGGGCGGCAAGGTCAAGCTGTGGGACGGCCGCACAGGTGAGCCTGTAGATCATGAGGTGACGGTCGGTTACCTCTACATGATGAAGCTCTCTCACCTTGTTGACGACAAGATCCACGCACGCTCTATAGGGCCGTACAGCCTTGTAACCCAGCAGCCGCTGGGTGGGAAGGCGCAGTTTGGAGGACAGCGGTTCGGTGAGATGGAGGTGTGGGCGCTGGAGGCGTATGGGGCGGCGTATACGCTCCAGGAGATGCTCACTTTCAAGAGCGATGATGTGGCAGGCCGCTCCCGGATCTACGAATCGATCGTGAAGGGTGAGAATCCGCCCGAGCCGGGGGTCCCCGAATCCTTCAATGTGTTGATCAAGGAGCTGAACAGCCTCGGTCTGGATGTAATTATCCACGACGAGAACGGCGAGGAGGTAAGTTGAAGTGACTATGTATAAAGGGGGGAAAATCCACTCGCCGAAGTTCAGCGCGCTGACAATCCAGCTCGCAAGCTCCGACACCATCCGTTCCTGGTCGTACGGCGAGGTCAACAAGCCGGAGACGATCAACTACCGC
>JAGLTZ010000409.1 GCA_023135015.1 Candidatus Latescibacterota bacterium | reverse complement strand
CCGCGTCGAGATATCGATGATCGCCGTCGGAGACTCCAACTGAGCAATAAAATCTCCAGGCGGAGGTTCCGGATCGGGCCGGGGGCCCTGGTCGCCGCCGCCTTTGTGGGCCCGGGAACCGTTACGACCTGCTCGCTGGCCGGCGCCCGTGCGGGGACCGCACTGCTGTGGGCGCTTACATTCAGTGTGATCGCCACTCTCGTGCTGCAGGAGATGAGCCTGAGGCTGGGTGTGGTCGGGGGGCGTGATCTGGCTGAAGCGCTGCGTGAGGATTTCACCTCGCCGGTCGCAGGCAAGCTGGCGGGCCTGCTGGTACTTGTGGCGGTCGGGTTCGGCTGCGCCGCCTTCGAAACCGGCAATCTACTGGGAGCCGCCCTGGGGCTTGAGTCGCTCTGGCCAGCAAGTCAACGCCTGCTTGTCTTCCTGCTGGGTATGGTCGCGGCGGTGCTGCTCCTGATAGGTTCCTACAAGGTCCTGGAATCCATCCTGATCGGCGCGGTGCTGCTGATGAGCTTCGCGTTTCTCACTACGGTGGCCATCAGTGGTTTCAAGTTGGTTTCGGTTGTAAGGGGTGCGCTCATGCCCTCTCTGAGTGGAGGAGGGGACATATACCTCGTGATAGCGCTGATCGGCACTACCGTTGTGCCCTACAACCTTTTCCTGCACGCCTCAGCAGTGCGCGAACGGTTCAGCGGGGCCGGCGATCTAACTGCCGCCCGCACCGACGCGGCCGTGAGCATAGTGCTCGGCGGGGTTATCTCCGGGGCGATAGTCCTGACCGCTGCAGGCGCATTCTACGTGCCGGGCGAAGCAGGCTCAACATTGAGGGGTGCCGCGGACATGGCTGCCCAGCTGGAACCGCTACTGGGTCGCGCGGCAACCATTTTCTTTTCGATTGGTCTTCTGGCCGCGGGGCTCTCCTCGGGCATAACGGCGCCCATGGCAGCAGCCTATGCCACCAGTGGCATCCTGGGATGGGAAGAGGGTCTGAGGGGCAGTCGCCAGCGGGCAGTTGCGCTCGCCGTCGTTGCGACAGGTGTTATCTTCGGTACATTGGGTATGAGGCCGGTGCCGGCGATAATGCTGGCTCAGGCTGCAAATGGCATATTGCTGCCAATCGTCGCCCTCTTCCTGCTGTGGGTTGCAAACGACAGGCGGCGGCTGGGCGTGCACTCCAACGGGCTGGCTGCGAATCTTCTGGGGGTTGTGGTTGTGGTGATTGCCGCTGGATTGGGGTTGTGGGCGCTGCTGAAGCTGATCACTTCAACGTGATAGAGATGAACTGGTTGCCGGACATATGAACTGGTTGGAAGACATCCTATTCATAGTATCCCTGATGGCCATTATAGTGGCCGTGCGCCTCTACATGCGTGCCCGCCGGGAATCGCTGGAGAAGGACCTCCTCTTCGAGGTCGGCAGGCGGGTATCATCCACTCTGGACCGGGACGAGGTGCTCAACCTCATCCTGGACGAGCTGCAGCAGGTGGTGGGTTATGACGCTGCGGCGATCGTTCTGGTCGACACGGTATCGAAGTGGATCAGCTATCACATGCAGCGCAATTACGACTTCGATTTTCTTGAAAAGATACAGTTGAAGTTCGGGAAGGGGCTGGTCGGCCTTGCCGCCCAGGAGGGGAAGCCTATCGTAGTAAGGGATGTGCTCAGGGACCCGCGCTATGTGGACGCCCGTCCACGGACCAGGAGCGAGATCGTGATTCCGCTTATGGTGGGTGACTCTGTCGTGGCCGTTCTCAACCTGGAATCAAACCGGGTAGGCGCATTTAAAAGGAAGGACGTGAAGCTGCTGCAGGCCTTCGGCTCGCAGGCCGCCATAGCCATAGAGAACGCCCGGCTCTACCGGGATGTGCGAGAGAAGCGCAACCTGGAGCAGGAGATGGAGCTCGCGGGCGAAATACAGAGGGCGCTGCTTCCCCGGATTCCACCGGAGGTTCCCGGCCTGGAGATGGCGGCCTACTTCGCGCCTACCCGGAGTGTGGGCGGAGACCTTTACGACCTGGTGCAGCTGAGCGACGGGCGCCTTGGAGTGGCTATAGGGGATATTTCGGGTAAGGGAACCCCGGCCGCGATCATGATGGCCAGCCTGTACGCCTCGTTCCGCGCGCTGACCCGCCGAAAGCTGACCCTGCCCCAGATCATGTACAGGCTCAACAACCTGCTGTGTGAGAGTTTCGGGATAGGGCGCTATGCTACCTTCTTCTATGGGGTGGTGGATCCCGGCAACAGGGAGATTACCTATTCGAACGCCGGGCACTTCAACCCTCTGTTGATTTCATCGGGGAGGGGGCCGCGCTGGCTGAGTGAAGGGGGGATTGTGCTCGGCTTTCTCCCCGAGAAGGATTATGAGGAGGGAGCGGTCCAGCTGCAGCCGGGTGACCTTCTGGTGCTGTACACCGACGGGATCGTGGAGGCCACCAATCCCGATGGCGAGATGTTCGGTGAGGAGCGTGTGGCCGAGATCGCAGGTGAGCTGAAAGGGCGGCCGGCCGAGGAAGTGCTGGATGGACTGCGCAGGGCGGTGGAGTCACAGTGTGAAGGTTGTCCCCAGGAGGATGACATTACCCTGGTTGTCGTTAGGGTCCTCTGATCCGTTTCCGTCCGAAATCTGTTCTTTAGATCGCGAGTCCAGCGGAAGCTGGCGAGCAATCGGCCCTTTTCCGCGATCTCGGCGTCAGCCTGCCTGATCTCTTGTGCGGCGTACAGTCAGTACGCCTCCGCGCGATCCGTTGACTTCCTTGACCTCGCGGA
>JAGLTZ010000408.1 GCA_023135015.1 Candidatus Latescibacterota bacterium | reverse complement strand
GGGACGACCCCGGGAATCCGAGGTACCTGAAGATGCACGCAGATGCACTGCTGGAAGCATATGATCTAACACGCAGTGCACTGTTCGCAGCCGGTGGGCTTGCCACTCTACTTCAGGAAGTACTGCAGGAGGCAGCCGGACTGGTGGCAGAAGAGAGGGAGTACTACATGTACAGGCTGGGTCAGGTCTTGTATGACCAGGGCCTGTATGAAGATGCCGCCGGGATGCTGAAGGAGGTCATCGAACTGCTGGGAGCGGCGACCGCGGCCGTCGATCCTCGTGTTCCACCCGACTACGTGCTGACCTACCTGGGAAGGTCGCTGCTGCAGCTGGACCGCTACGAAGATGCCCTCCAGGCGTTCCGCAGTGCGTATGAGCTCAACCCGGGGAACTCCGTAGCCGCATTCTACTTTGCAGCGCTGAGCCGTGATACAGCCACCGGCCGGTACTTTTTATTGCCAGGACCCGATATGATGCTGAAGAGATGAACCTTTTTTCGCCAGATAGACACCGCCCGGCTGCATTGCGACATACCTTCTCTCTGCTTGTCCGTTTTACGGTCTTCTGTCTCCTGCTGGGCAACATACCCGGCTGTGCCCGCTATGTCCGTACGGCCAGGCTCGATTTCGTGGAGATGGGCGTCGAGGGAATCCTGCAGCGGGCATCCGATCAAGCGGGCAGCGTGAGCAGCTTGCTTGCCACCGGAACCCTGCAGATACGGATGGAGCGCGGGGGACTTACGGTGCAGTATGCCATACTGTATGCTGAGCCCGATTCGATCCGGCTGGATGTGAGCGCCGCGCTCGGGATGACAATTATACAGGCCGTGATGGCCGGCCCGGCCATCCAGGTCTATGTGCCGATGGAGCGTGCTGTTGTGGTAGGGTCGGTCGAACCGGGCGAGGTGCTGGAGTTCGGGGGTATCCCGATGGAACTGGCCTCGTTGAAGGAGCTGGTCCTGGGGCCGGCCATAGCCCGGAACTGGGTCGAGCTGGCAGCGACGGTGGACCAGCTCGATATCGGGCCCGATGAAATCGTTATAGGAGTGCCCAGGCCCGGTGGTTTCCGGCTTCTGCTGACCCTGGGAACCGATCTCCATTACCGGAGTGTGGCTCTTTTCGATTCCGAAGGCAGGGTCGTCCAGGAAAGCCGCTTCGCCGATTACAGGCGGATACGCGGCGCCTACCTTCCCAGGGTGGTCAGGCTGAGATACCCCGACCGCTTCCTCGAGATGACGTTCGAGGCAGCCCGGCGGAAAGTAAAACCCGATCGCTCGCCGCACGATTTTGTGCTGGATCTGCCGGCGGGGGTGCGCCGTTTGCCGCTGATCCCCCCCCTGTTCTGCACCCCGGGTCTATGAACCGCACCCGGGCACTGATTGCTATCACGCGTCCTCTGAATGTCGCGCTTGCGGCGCTGGTGGTCGTCATAGGAGCCGTGACAGGTCCCGGATTACCGGCGAGTTGGACTATTGTACTCTGGGCGGCTCTCTCTGCCGCGCTGATGACGGCCGGGGGCAATACCCTGAACGATGTCGCTGATGTAGGTGTGGATAGGGTCAACAAGCCCCTGCGACCAATACCCAGCGGCTCCCTCTCGGCACGGGCCGCCGCCCGGTGGGCCGCATTGCTGCTGCTTGGAGGCGTGGTTGCCGCGTACCCACTGCCGGTCGCCTGCTGGGTGATTGTCCTCTTCTCGGCTGTCGTGATACCGGTCTACGACCTGTGGGGCAAGGGCCGGCCGCTGGTAGGGAACCTGATGGTATCGCTGATCTCAGCGCTGGCCTTCCTCTACGGCAGCCTTGCCGCAGACCGCGGGCTGTGGGGGCTGATACCTGGGGTGATCGCATTCTTCTTCCATTTCGGGAGGGAGATAATAAAGGATCTGGAGGATGTGGAGGCGGACCGCACAGGCGGGCTCAGGACATGGCCTCTGGTGGCCGGCGAAGTGGCGGCCCGCCGTACGGCGCAGGTAATCCTTCTGGTCCTCCTGGGCATCCTTGCACTGCCGACCCTGCTGGGGTGGCTGGGGATGTGGTATCTGATTATCGCACTGCCGGGTATCGGCATCCCGATCGTGGTGATCGTGGCAGGCCTGTCCCGACAGCCGGGGGCCGCTGCCTATAAGAGATTCCAGTTGATTCTGAAGTGGGACATGCTGGTGGGGCTGATGGCCGTTCTTGCAGGGTGATCGAATGAGCACGCGGATCCATATCCTTCCCGACACGGTTGTGAACAAGATTGCAGCCGGTGAGGTCGTCGAGCGCCCCGCCTCGGTGGTGAAGGAGCTGGTCGAGAACGCGCTGGATGCCGGAGCCCGGACCGTTGAGATCATCCTGCGAAGTGGCGGCCGTGACCTGATAGAGGTGATAGACGACGGTTGCGGTATGAGCGCCGAGGAGGGCCGTCTGGCTCTCATGCGGCACGCGACCAGCAAGATTTCGGCGCTCGAAGACCTGCAATCCCTTGAGAGCTTCGGTTTCCGTGGTGAAGCCCTGCCCAGCATCGCCGCAGTAAGCCGCCTGACACTCGAGACAGTGGGTGGGTCATCACCCGACGGGATCAGACTTCTTGTTGAAGGCGGTGAGGTGAAGCGGGAGGAGCCGGCCGCGCGCCGGCGGGGGACGACGGTGCGGGTGGAGCACCTCTTTGCAAATGTTCCGGCCCGCCGGAAATTTCTCAGGGCGGCCCGCACGGAGTACCGGCATGTCCTCAGGACTGTCGTCCAGGCGGCGCTCTCCCGTCTGGATGCGGGTTTCCGGCTGGAGCACGACGGTCGGGAATCATTCAGGCTCGAACCAGGCCAGCAGCTGAGTGAACGGGCTGGAATTCTATTCGGGCGCCGGGCGCTCGAGGGGGCGGTGCTGCTGGTTGCAGAATTGGAAGAGTTGCGGATCCGGGGTCTGCTGGGAGCGCCTGCCTCGGCCCGGCGCAGCTCGAGTGCCGTGCACCTGTTCGTCAACAGCAGGCCGATCAGTCACAGGGGTCTATCCTACGCTCTCTATACCGGATACGGGGAACTGCTGGGCGATGGCCGCTATCCGCTGGCCTGCTTATTCCTGGAAGTACCTCCTGAAAGGGTCGACATCAATGTGCACCCTGCCAAGCGCGAGGTCCGGTTCGAGGACGAGGCCGGAATCAAGGACCTCGTCATCACCAGTGTCAGGGAAGCCTTGAGCAGGGAACTCGGCGCAAGACCCCTCTATCTGGAAGGTAGAAGAGGCCTCGCGGAAAAGGGCGTTGAAGAAGGTCTCTTCACCCGGCTTACCGAAGATGCGAAGTCTGCCGCTGCCGACCTCTTCCTGGTACAGAAGCATGGAGAAGGTGTGGGGGAAGCCGTTGATATCGGGGCGGCTGAAGAAAGACAGGTAGAAGAGGAGCTGATGATCTGGCAGGTCCACGACCGGTATCTGATAGCTCCGATTGTGGGAGGGCTGCTGGTGGTGGACCAGCACGCCGCGCACGAGAGGATCCTTTACGAGCAGGCCCTTGCGCAGCTCGCGGGCGAACCGGCGACACGGCAGCAGATGCTTTTCCCCCGTGTACTGGA
>JAGLTZ010000407.1 GCA_023135015.1 Candidatus Latescibacterota bacterium | reverse complement strand
GGTTGTTGCGTGACAGGGCACTGGTAATATACATGAATCAGCTCCCCTGTTGCGACCAGTGAGAGAGAGATTGCGTCCCTGTTAGACGGGAATTCTTCTACCTTGACCAAAGCCACATTATCGGGCAAAATACAACAAAATCAAGCACGTGCAGGTCTGGACAGGTCGCAGAAGTCTAAAAGAAGATCAACGGACGCGGGCAGCTGTCCCGGAACGGATGGATCGAATGATAGCGGGCTCATCACATATCGCCGGCCTTGAATCGGAGTTAAATGATTTCGATCCCATGGTCCGTGCGCGGGCCCTGGCCGAACTCATCACCGAGGCCGAGCGGGAAGAGATTCCGCTCGAGGCTGAGATAGAAGCGGCGAACATGCACTGCCACACCTTCTTCTCCTTTAACGCCTACGGCCACTCCCCCGCATCACTTGCGTGGATGGCTAAAAAGCGCGGGATCAAGCTGATCGGTATCGTGGATTTCGACGTGCTGGACGGGGTCGAGGAGTTCCTGACGGCATGTGAAGCAGTCGGCATCCGCGGAAGTGCAGGGATGGAGACACGGGTATTCCTTCCCGAATTCTCGAGCCGCGAGATCAACTCACCCGGCGAGCCGGGGGTATGCTACCACATGGGCATCGGGTTCGCCTCAGGTATAATATTGGGTGAGGCGCGAGAGAACGTGATCGACCTGTTCAGGCAGGCATCCCAACGTAACAGGAACCTGGTAGACCGTATCAACACCCACATGCATCCGGTCACAATCGACTACGAAAATGACGTTCTTCCCCTCACCCCATCGGGGAATGCCACCGAACGGCACATCGTCTCGGCCTACCTCCAGAAGGTGGAGAGCTCCGTCCCCGACCCCTCCGGCTTCTGGGCCGTTAGGCTCGGAGTAAGCAGGGATGAATTGACCAAACTTATCGGTGACGAGTTCCGGTTCCACGATCTGATCCGGGCGACTCTGATGAAAAGAGGCGGAGTCGGTTATCTCCAGCCCGGTCCGGAGACATTTCCCACGCTGGAGCAGTTCCACGAGCTGGTTACAGCATGCGGCGCCCTTCCATGCGCGGCATGGCTCGACGGCACCTCGGCCGGTGAACAGGCCATCGGCGAACTGCTCGAACTGCTGGTCTATAAGGGTGTCGCCGCTCTCAACATCATCCCCGACCGCAACTGGAACATCGCCGATCCCGAGGAACGCAGTCTGAAGGTCGGAAATCTCCACCAGGTGGTCGAGCTTGCCGGGCAGCTGGATCTTCCACTTAACGCGGGAACCGAGATGAACAGCTTCGGGCAGAAGATGTTCGATGATTTCAACGTCCCCGAACTCGCGCCCCTGCGCAAGGCTTTCCTCGATGGAGCCTATTTCATATACGGCCATACTCTCCTGCAGCGGGCGGCGGGTCTGGGCTACCAGAGCGAATGGGCGCAGGCCCACCTTCCCTCGCGCGCGGAGCGAAACGATTTCTACACACGCATCGGATACATGGCACCGCCGGGGAAGCTTGCGATGGATGAATTGGCGCAATTCGACCCGACGGCGTCACCGGAGCAAATATTGACCCGGCTGAACGGGCTGGGAGGATAGATTCCGGTGCCGGACAAACTTGCCATCTACCGGAATGTGGTCTCACCGCTTCCGGGCTGCAACCGGCTCTGGCCGCTTTACGGTGCCGGTTTCGGGAACCTGGGTCGCGGAGGGCTCCCGATCGAGGCACCCATGCCGCAGCACGGGCCGGATGAGCTGCTGGTGCGCCATGATGCCTGCGGGCTCTGCTTCTCTGACATCAAGGTCCTCCTGGCGGGGGAGACCCACCCCCGTATCTACCGCGACATGCAAGCCGATCCGGTGGTGCTCGGCCATGAAGTAAGCATGACCGTAGTCGGCGTGGGCGACGAGCTGAGTGACCGGTACGCGGTCGGCGACCGGTTCATCATCCAGGCTGACATCTTCATCGATGGGGTAGGTTACGCCTACGGATACGAAATCCAGGGAGGACTCTCGCAGTACAACGTGAGCGACCAGCGGGTCCTTAACGGCGA
>JAGLTZ010000406.1 GCA_023135015.1 Candidatus Latescibacterota bacterium | reverse complement strand
GGAAACGGTGCTGTTTATCATAATGGCCGCTATTGCATTAACAGCCGCATCGGCGGTCATCCTCAACCGTAACCCTGTCAAGAGCGCTCTGGCGCTCATCGTCGTAATGCTTGCCCTGGCCGTTCTCTACATGCAGTTGAGCGCTTCCCTGCTGGCGATCATCCAGATCATGGTTTATGCAGGCGCCGTGATGGTCCTTTTCCTGTTCGTACTCATGCTGCTGAACGTCGGCGTGGAGGGTCCCTTCCCGAAAAAGCTGTCCCGGAGAGCGATCGCCGGTCTTGTCGGGGCCCTGATGGGCCTGACCCTGGCCGGAGTCGCTCTGCTGAGATCCTCTGTCCCCATGACGATATCAGCGCCGGCTGTCGGTGAAGATTTCGGATCTATCGAAGCAACCGGAGAACTCCTGCTGACCCGTTACCTGCTGCCTTTCGAGTTGATCAGCGTTCTGCTGCTGGTAGCCCTGATAGGCGCTGTACTGGCCACCAGGCCGCGATGGCCGGTACCGACACTTCCACCCGAGCTGTGGCCCGCCGGCACCCGATTGCCGGAGGCAGGTCCCGGCACAGTGGGAGAGGAGACCGGGTGATGCCGTTGACCGGCTATCTGATCCTGAGCGCACTGCTTTTTGGAATGGGTGTAACCGGCGTGCTGCTGCGCAGGAACTTGGTGGTGATCATCATGAGCGTGGAGCTGATGTTGAACGCCGCGAACCTGGCCCTGGTGGCATTCAGCCGCTTCCTGCCGGGGCACGACGGGCAGGTATTGGCCTTCCTGGTCATAGCGATTGCAGCGGCCGAAGCAGCCGTCGGTCTTGCACTGATAGTCCATATAGCCCGCCAGCGCGGCACGGTGGACGTTGACGACCTCACACTGTTGAAGGGCTGATAGAATGGCGGCCTCCCTCACACTTGTCCTGCTGCTGCCCCTGGTCGGAGTCATCTTCGGCCTGGTGTTCGGGCGGAGGCTTTCTGAGCGGGCCGTGGGCTGGACGGCGTCGCTGCTGGTAGGCGGCTCCTTTATCGCCGCCCTCATCTCCTTCATCGGGTTCGTAGGGCTCGGCCCTGAGGCCGAAGGAGTGAGGGTACTGCTCTTCGAATGGATAAGTGCGGGCACAATACATATCGACGCCGCACTCTGGCTCGACTCCCTTTCGGCGGTGATGATCCTGGCCGTAAGCGGCGTCGCCTTCCTGATCCACATATACTCGATCGGCTACATGCACGGTGACGAGGGGTTCGGACGCTATTTCACCTATCTGAACCTCTTCACCTTCGCCATGCTGCTACTGGTGTTGGGTGACAACCTTGCCCTCCTCTTCGTCGGCTGGGAGGGTGTCGGCCTCTGCTCCTACCTGTTGATAGGGTTCTGGTTCACGAAGGAATCAGCTGCCGACGCCGGCCAGAAAGCCTTTATCGTCAACCGCATAGGCGACGCAGCCTTCATCCTGGGACTTCTTTCTCTCTTCGCCCTTTTCGGCACGCTCGATATCCAGACGATGCTGCACGAGGCTCCGGTGAAACTCGCCGTCGGGGGCACGGCGGTCACCATTATCACCCTGCTCCTGTTCATCGGCGCTACAGGCAAGAGCGCACAACTGCCGCTTCACATCTGGCTGCCCGATGCGATGGAAGGACCCACGCCGGTTTCGGCCCTGATCCACGC
>JAGLTZ010000405.1 GCA_023135015.1 Candidatus Latescibacterota bacterium | reverse complement strand
GCTTCCAACTTGCCGACCAGGTCCGCGCCGATATCGGCGGTCTTCGTAAAAATACCGCCGCCGACGCGCGCAAAGAGTGCAATCGAAGAGGCACCCATTGCAAAGCCGTTGATGCTGCTAACCGTGGTCGGATCGCCACCGAAGATCCAGAAGACCACACCGACGCCAAGAAGACCCAGGCTTGCCACGGCAAGACCCATCACTACTCCACCAGAGAACGCCACCTGAAGGGCGACTCCAGGACCTTCACTGCGGGCGGCTTCCGTAGTCCTCACGTTGGCTTTCGTTGCAGCCTGCATGCCTATGAATCCGGCCAGCAGTGAGCATAGCGCCCCGCCCAGGAACGCCAGTGCGGTATTGATACCCAGCTGCCACAGCAGCAGCAGGAAGACTACGGCAACGAAAATGATCAGTATGCTGTATTCCCTGCGAAGAAATACCATGGCTCCTTCATGGATCTGGTTCGAAATGTCCTGCATCTTCTCCGTGCCCTGCGGCTTGCGGATGATGGATACCAGGACCCCGAAAGCCATCACGATCCCAACAGCCCCAAGGATGGGAGCCAGCGTGATCAGTGTTCTTTCAAGTCCCATAAAGGTTTCCTTCCCCTGAGTTGAATCGATTCATGGCTTCGTCGATACCCTGCCCCAGAAGCGCCTCAACGGCATCGGCCGCGGTTGCAATCGCTTCCTTCATGACCGGGATCTCTTCTTTACTGAAAGGCCCCAGTACATATCCGGTCAGGTCCTCAGGCATATCTTTGGCACCGACACCGACCCTCAGGCGTGCAAAATCATCCAGGCCGAGCTGGTAGATAATGTTATCGAGCCCCTTGTGGCCTCCACCGGATCCTTCCTGCCTGAGCCGGATTATCCCCACAGGCAGATTTACATCATCCACAACCACCAGCAGGCGGCTGATCTCGATCTTGTAGAACGAGATCAGTCCCTGAACGGCTAACCCGCTCTGATTCATGAAAGTCGTCGGCTTGGCAAGCACCACCGGGACTTTCCCGAACCGCCCCTTTGCCACCAGATAATCCCCTTTGCCACCGACGAATCCAAGACCCCAGCGCTCGGCGAGCAGCGATACTACCTCGAAGCCCGTGTTATGCCTGCTATCGTTGTATCCGCGGCCGGGATTACCCAACCCGACGATCAGGAATGGAGTGTCCATTAAGGCAGATTATGCAGTGGTTGAAGGAGACGGGGATCAGCCCTCGTCTCCCGCACCCCCCTCTGCGGCCGCTTCCCTGGCCTCTTCCTCGACTTCCCTTTCCCCGACCAGTTCCGGCTCCTCCATTTCCAGTGCGACAACTTCCTCCACTACCTCTTCGATCACACGTGGAGCGGCAACTTGGACAACGGTTCTCTCGATGTTCGTATGGACCTTGTAGCTACCCAGGACTACATCGCTAAGGTGGTAGGAGTCCCCGATATCCAGATCGGTTACATCGATCGTGAATTTCTCTGGAATCTCGGTCGGAAGACACTCGATCTCAATGGCATACAGGCGCTGCTCCAGGATACCGCCCCTCTTCACTCCTTCAGCCTGACCTGTCAGATGCAGAGGCACATCCACCCGAATGCCCTCGGTGAGATCGATATGGACGAAATCGAGATGGCGCAGCTCGTTACGTACCGGATCCCTCTGCACCTCCCGGATAAGAGTTATCCGATCCGATTTCTTTTCATCATCCAGAAGCAGGGTTATCAGGGTATTCTCGGTTAGGCCCTGCTTGACGAGAGCCTGGAATTCGAGAACGTCGATCTGGATCGGTTGCGGATCTTCGTGGACACCATACAGAACCGCAGGAATGCTTTTGTTGCGGCGGATACGTCGAGCCGCTCTCGTGCCCGTCGCCTCACGGCGGCGGGCCCGAAGAATTGTTTTTTCCATGCTAGCTCGGCCTCCTGACGGGCCGCGGTCAGGGATGGCTCCCTACAGCGGCCGCTGGCATGTATATGCATGCACTAGTCAAACAACGTGCTGATGCTCTCCTCGCCGTAAGTGCGACGGATAGCTTCGCCGAAAATATGTCCGACAGAGACGATTTCCAAGTCCGGAAACTGTTTTTCTTCCGGTATGTACAGTGTGTTCGTAGTGATGACTTTCTCGATATCGCTCTCCTGCAGCCGCTCCACTGCCGGACCGGAGAGAATCCCGTGGGTGCAGGCGGCGACAATAGTGCCGGCCCCTTTATCTTTCAGGGCTTTTGCGGCCTCACATAAAGTCCCGGCGGTATCTACCATATCGTCGAGTAACAGAATATTCTTCCCCTTCACCCTTCCTATCACGTTCAACACCTCGACGGCGTTCGCCTCCGGACGTCGTTTATCTATAAAGGCCAACCCGGTATCCAGCTTCTTCGCATATGCCCTGGCCATGCGCAGCGAACCCACATCGGGCGCGACCACTATCATGTCCGGGATGTTCATGCTCTTGAAGTATTCCGTGAAGGCCATGCTGGAATAGAGGTGATCCACGGGGATGTCGAAGAAGCCCTGGATCTGGGCAGCGTGCAGGTCCATGGTCAGCAGCCGGTTTGCGCCGGCCTTGGTGATCAGGTCGGCCATCAGCTTGGCCGAAATGCTCACCCGGGGCTGATCCTTCCGGTCCTGCCTGCAGTAGCCGTAATAAGGGACGACCGCCGTAACCCGCCTGGCGGACGATTTACGGGCAGCATCAAGCATCAGGAAGAGCTCCAACAGGTTGGCAGCCGGGCTGTTGGTGGACTGTATGATGAAAACGTCCGCGCCCCGGATGTTCTCCTGATATTTAACGAAGATCTCGCCGTCGGAAGAAGTGCGGATCTCTATCGCCCTTAGCGGCAGCTCCAGGTATTCCGCGACTTCCTCTGCCAGCGGCAGGTTGGAAGTCCCGCTGAACAGTTTCATATCGTGCGGCATCAGGCTCTTCCCATCAGTTTCGAACCGACATCAATGTTGGTATGTGTGATGCAGACTAGTAAGGGGACCTCTGTGATGCAACAGCCTGCATGCAATCACAATAATCCTTGCAGCGACAAGATCAGCCGGAGTGTTTTTTCTCCAGCGTAATCGCGGACGAGCATAGCAGAAGACCCGACCTGTGACGAGCAATTATGGAAGCCCATTTCGATACGGCAGAGGTGATAAATGGCTGGGGTGCCAGGATTCGAACCTGGATTGCCGGATCCAAAGTCCGGGGACTTACCATTAGTCGACACCCCAGCTGGTATGAGATTGGTGCTCCGATCGTGGGATGTCCGTCTTTTACTCTTGATCGGAGTCAGAGGACTCTTCATCGGGGCTGGACTCATTCTGCTCAGATTCCTGCTCAGCTTCC
>JAGLTZ010000404.1 GCA_023135015.1 Candidatus Latescibacterota bacterium | reverse complement strand
GGTTCAGCGGGCTCTGGCCTTTAAATATATTCTGGAGCATAAAGAAATCTGCATCAATCCCGGGGAACTGATTGTGGGCGAGAGGGGTCCCCGACCCAAAGCCACCTCCACCTACCCTGAAATCTGCACCCACACCCTGAAGGATCTGGATATCCTGAATTCCAGGGAGAAAATTTCATTTGAGGTTGATCCTGAAACCCGCCATGCCTATGAGAAAGTGATCATTCCCTTCTGGTCGAAACGTTCCATGAGAGAGAAAATTTTCAGTGAAATGGAAACCATCTGGATATGTGCTTACCGGGCCGGGGTATTTACCGAGTTCCAGGAACAGCGTGCCCCTGGCCACACGGTTCTAGGCAATAAAATTTACAGTCGCGGATTCGCTGATTTTAGAGCTAAGATTGCTCTTAACATGGACCACCTGGATATTGAAAATGATCCCCTGGCCCTGGATAAGCGAGAAACGCTCAGGGCCATGGAGTTGACAGCCGATGCCCTGATGATTTTTGCCAACCGTCATGCCCAGGCCTTGAAAGCCCATGCTCTCAAAGAAAAGGATTCGCAGCGGAAAAAAGAACTGAACCAGATGGCAGAAATCTGCAGGTGGGTTCCTGCCCAATCCCCCCGAACTTTCTGGGAAGCCCTGCAGTACTACTGGTTCGTACATCTGGGTGTGATAAACGAACTGAATCCATGGGATGCCTTCAATCCGGGCCGGCTCGACCAGCATCTGCTTCCATTCTACAGGAAGGGTATCGAGGAGGGGACCCTGACGCGGGAGAAGGCGAAGGAGCTGATCCAGTGTTTATGGGTCAAGTTCAACAACCAGCTCGCACCCCCCAAGGTGGGGGTCACTGCCGAGGAAAGCGCCACATACACCGATTTCGTAAATATCAATCTGGGGGGGCTGAGAGCCGACGGTGAGGACGGTGCAAACGAAGTATCCTTTCTCCTCCTCGAAGTGATCGACGAGATGAAGCTGGTCCAGCCCAGCTCGAATATCCAGCTCAGCGAGAAGACCCCGGATGAACTCCTGAATAAAGCCTGCGCCATCATCAGGAAGGGTTGGGGGCAGCCCTCTCTCTTCAATGCGGATATGGTTGTAGAGGAACTGACCCGGCAGGGCAAATCGATCGAGGATGCCAGGAACGGGGGCACCAGTGGCTGTATCGAGACCGGAGCATTCGGCAAGGAAAGCTACATCCTTACCGGCTACTTCAATTTCCCCAAGGTGTTCGAGATAACCCTCAACAACGGAGTAGACCCCGGAACCGGGAATAAAGTCGGGATCGAGATGGGCAGGGCGGAGGATTTCGAGGCATTCGAGGATCTTCTGGATGCGTACGAAAAACAGCTCAGGCACTTCATCGATATCAAGATAGAGGGCAACAACGTGATAGAGCGGCTCTTCGCTGAGGAGATGCCGGTGCCCTTCCTGTCGATAATTATCGATGACTGCATAGCCAATGGTAAGGATTACAATGCCGGAGGCGCCCGATACAACACCACCTACATCCAGGGTGTGGGCCTGGGCACGCTCACTGACTGCCTCGCCTCGGTTAAATACCATGTATTCGATGAGGGAACCCTCCGGATGGCCGATCTGATGGATGCTCTCTCCTCGGATTTCGAGGGCAACGAGAAGATGCGGCAGATGCTCATCAACAGGACCCCGCGTTACGGCAACGATGATGATTACCCGGATTCACTGATGCTTTCAGCCTTTGAAATCTTCTTCAATGCCGTAGATGGGAGGAAGAATACCAAAGGGGGACATCACCGGATTAACCTCCTGCCCACCACCTGCCATATCTACTTCGGCAGGGTCACAGGCGCCACGCCCGACGGCAGAAGGGCCTGGCAGCCGGTGTCTGAAGGAATCTCGCCGGTCCAGGGGGCCGACCGCCACGGCCCGACTGCGGTAACCAAGTCTGCTTCAAAGCTGGATCACTCGCTCACCGGCGGTACCCTTTTGAACCAGAAATTCACCCCCCAGCTCCTGGAGGATGAGAAAGGGCTGGACGGTTTGGCCAGGCTCGTAAGGGGGTATTTCAAACTGGGCGGGCACCACGTCCAGTTCAACGTGGTGAACAGGGACACCCTCCGTTCAGCCCAGGCTGATCCTGAGCAGTACAGGGACCTTATAGTGAGGGTCGCCGGATACAGCGACTATTTCTGTGATCTGAGCAAGGTTCTTCAGGACGAGATTATATCCCGGACGGAGCATGAGTCTGTCTGACTGAGAGGTCGCTTCAGGGGGGTCGCTTCAGATAGGTCGCCTCCGGAGGGAGAGGGCCGAGGGAGTGGCAGCCAGCCCCCCCAGCGCGGTGCACCGCAGCTCGACAGGGAGTGATTTCCCGACTCTATACGCTGTATCCACTGTCTCATCTAGCCCGATCGGGTTCGAATAACCGCCGAGGATCAGGTCTGCACAGATAAAAGCCGCTGAAGCGGCTGCCGCGTTCCTTGTGTGGCACGGGATCTCCACCATGCCCTGGACGAGATCGCACACCGAGCCCATGCTGTTCTGCAGGGAGATTGCGGCGGCGTCGGCGGCCTGCTCCGCGCTGCCTGCTGCAGCGTCCACCACTGCGGCTGCCGCCATGGCGCCGGCCGCGCCGAGCTCCATCTGGCATCCTGCGATCTCCGCGGCGAATGTGGCCCGCTGTGCGAATATCACTCCTATCGCACCGGCGGCCAGCATTGAGAACGAA
>JAGLTZ010000403.1 GCA_023135015.1 Candidatus Latescibacterota bacterium | reverse complement strand
TTCTTCAGTGCCTTCTGAAGTTCAATTCCAACCAGGCCGGCTCCTTCTCTGTCGCGTATGAGTCTTGCTCCCTCCGGGTATGCATATGGTGTTAGACCACCCGCACGTTCGATGACACTCGAGATAGTCTCACCGGGCGTCCGGAGAGTATGTACACCGGGGTATGCTACCTCCCCGGTGATTTCCACATTACGCTGCAGCTCCCAGTAGGGCTTACGACGCACAATTACCAGGTCGTAGTCCTGGACCAGAAATCCCTCCCCGCGGCCTGTGAAGGTGGTATCGATAGGAGCGGTGAGCAGTAAGGTTCGGCGCTCCTCTCCGGTCTCGCCGGGATAAACCCTGGAAACCTCTGCATCGACCGGCCACGCCTCACGAGTCAGACCACCCGCCCTGATTATCAGGTCGTTCACTGTGGTATTATCCTCAATTTCGAAGCTCCCGGGGTTCTCTACCTCACCGACGATTGTGGCGCGTTTCCGCTTCTCGATGGAGTATATCGAGTATACGCGTACAAGGTCTTCGCTCTGCAGAGGTCGGTCAACCGTCAGGTCACCCTCAAGAAGCCTCCCTAGATTGAACGTTTCTACTATCCGGGTAATGCTGTCAGGGGAGATTCTGATAAGATCTGCGCGCTCCAGGTAGGTCTCCTTCCGCCAGTCGGGATCGAAAAGACCTCCCGCCTTGAAGAGCAGGTCGCTTAACAGCATATCTTTATGCAGAAGGTACCTGCCTGGCGTGCTCACGTGTCCCTCAATGGTGACGTACTTTCTGGGTTCTACATCGTGAAAGGAGTGGATGATGACCCTGTCGAGTTTTTCCAGGGGGATGTTATCCACCTCTGAACCGTTTAAAGCCGCTGTCAGATCGACGCGGAGCTGTGTCGTTGTCAAATCAGGGTTCGTACGAATAATGTCGGCACGGTCCAGGTAAGCTTCTTCCTTCAGGCCCTGGGCTTCTCCGATTAAATCACCGAGTCTCATGCCAGGGGTGAATTGGTAGCTGCCGGACCTCCAGACTGCGCCTTGAACTACTACGAAATCGCGTCTCAGATCCAGGATGGAGAAAACAGTCACCACGTCTCCATCAAAGAGAGCCACTGTTTCGGCAGTGTCATTGATCACTCGGGAGAGATCAACGTCGAGGGTGACCCTGTCCTCCTGTACACCGTCTCTGAACTCGGGCGGGACTATTCGAATGATCTGTGCCCGCTCACGATAGGCCGCGGCCGTGGGCCCGCCTGAGGTCTTTACAAGCTCCTGCAGACCCTCTATGCCCTTCAATTCATATACGGCGGGTCGCTGGATGCGGCCGCGCACGGCTACTTTGGGACCGATGTCCGGGACGTAGACAATGTCGCCGTCCCTCAACCTGCAGTCGGCGGACTTGTCCGCCCTGAGCAGGTAGTCGTACAGGTCGATTTCTGCATGCATCTCGTCATCCCGCACTACCCGGATCGCGCGCATCGTTCCCCTGTTGGAAGGGCCGCCGGCAGCATAGAGGGCTGTAAAAGCGGTCGAAATGCTGCTTAGGTTATAGGCTCCGGGACGGGCTGCCCCACCCAGTACGTAGACCTTGATTATCCGCAGCTTGCCAAGAGTAACATCCAGATAGGCTGTAGCACCCGGCCTGCCATAGTTCAGGGCCTGATAGGAGGGGGTCATTCTCTGCAGCAGGCGCTGTTTGGCCTGCTCAACCGTCAGGTTGGTCAGGACAACCTGCCCCACCTCCGGAATTAGGACATAACCCTCCCTGTTAATGGTGAGGTCGTAGACCTTCTGGTAGGCGCCCCACATGCTGATGATGAGCTGGTCTCCCGGACCGATGTGGTAGTAGGGGCCCACCGGGCCGAAGGTAACCGGCTCGAATGCTTCCGCTTCCATCTGGAAAATGTCGCGCCCGAAAAGTTCAAGGTCCTCGAGATCGTCAGGGCCCCCGGGGCCGGTCCCGAAATCGTATGGTGTTTCCTCAAAAGGCTGCTCCGTGGGGACAGGTGCGGGAAGGCTGATAACCTGCTGAGCAGCCTGAGGCTCCAGCACGGGCGGCAGCTGCGTTTCTCCGGCCTGCGTTGTGGGAACCGTTGCGCCCGCCTGTTGGAGACGCCTGAGAAGTTCGGCGCGCTGCGCAGGAGTGAGGCGTTCGTAGATGTCGGGAGGAATCTGCTGGGCTGCAGCGTTCTGTGTACAGATTAACAGAAAGAGCGGAATCAGAACTGCTGCCCGGAAAAAGGTACCAGCACGCAATATTATACGATTCGAAGGCATCATTTTACCCCTGGTCCACATGTGAGTTCTTAGCATAACTCCCTCCGATGTTACTTGCTGATCGTCCACAGGAGTAAGAGCACTGTGGTAAGGCTGGATAATAGTGCCGCGGTATCACGGATGGCCTCCCACATATTTCGCTCAGTTTGGGCTTGTGTGGGGACGAATATTACCGAGCCGGGTTCCACATCAGGATCGGGGATGATAAACCATCTGGGTTGCCAGATGCTCCCGTTCGGCAGGGTCACGCGGGTTCTTTTCTTGTAGGCCTGTTCAGCATAACCGCCGGCCTGAGCGATATAGTAGCGCGGACTCTTCCCCGGCACATAGAGCACGCTGGTGGGATAACCCACTGCACCGCGTACGGTAACAAACTCAACTCTTGGGGGAACGTAGAGCGAGTCTCCCGGATGCATGACAAGGTTGTCCAGTGAACCCGGGTCTTCCAGTGCCCGCCCCAGGTCGGTGTTGATGCGGCCCGCATCCTCGAACGTTCTGTAGAAGCGCGCACCTTCGGGATATGCCTGCGGAGTCAGGCCGCCGGCACGCATCACCAGCTCCTGCAGGGTTTC
>JAGLTZ010000402.1 GCA_023135015.1 Candidatus Latescibacterota bacterium | reverse complement strand
GTATCTGCTTCTTCTGGGACCTCCTCAACCAATTCTTCCTCCTCCACTACTTCCCATTCCTCTTCCTCTAACTCCTCTTCTTCAGCAACAGGGAATTCCGGAACGGTTTCTTCCGCGGCCGTTGCTTCTGTTTCCTGCGGTCGGTCTATTAGCTCGGATTCCTCTTTATCTTCAGGGGACCAGGATTCGATTTCGGCGGCCAGTCGGTAAACACCGACTTCGGAGGCCTCCAGACGCTGCAGGGCCTCCTCGGCCGCTTCACTGTCCAGAGCAGCCTCCGCTTCCGTGATTTCCCTTTCCTCCTCTTTTGTGGGGGCACCGGCGGAGCGAAGGAAATGGTAGTAGTGGTATCCGTCCTGAGTGCTTCTGTCGAGGTCGCGGATCGCCATCAAGACTTCTCTGTCTGCTAACCTTCTCACCCCACGGCTGTGCCCGACGACAAGGGCGAGGTCCGCCACCGAGCAGATCACCCTTGGTATCCCCCGTGAATAGCGGTAGATCTCTTTCACCGCTTCTTCTGTATAAAGAGTGGGACCTTCATAACCTGCAACTTTGATACGGTATTGTAGCATCCTGCCGGTGTCCGCCATGTCCATGCTGTGGAGAAAGTAGCGGACAGGAAGTCTCTGGTAAAACTCGGGCAGCCTCTTCATGGTCGCTTCCAGCTCGCTCTGGCCACTGAAGATCAAAGTCAGAAGGAAGGTCTCACCTACCGTGTAGTTGAGCAGCACACGGAATTCCTGTAGGAGTTCAGAACGTTCTGCCAGCAGCTGTCCTTCGTCGAGGATGAAGACACAGCGTTCCCCCTTTTCATACATCTCGACCAGGGCTTCGCGGAGCTGCAGCAGGTTCTGTATCTTCTCTCCTTTCGACTCCCCCAATCCGAGTTGCCGTAAGATCTCCCATAACATCTGGTTGGATGTCAGTGTGGGATGGT
Organism: Candidatus Latescibacterota bacterium; assembly: GCA_023135015.1. Taxonomy (GTDB): domain Bacteria; phylum Blakebacterota; class Blakebacteria; order Blakebacterales; family Blakebacteraceae; genus JAGLTZ01. The sequence goes on along the minus strand of JAGLTZ010000402.1, from coordinate 3,613 downwards.
CTATGAAAACGATCCGGTACTTTTCTTCAGTCGAGCTCCGCAGATCCTGTTCCAGGCGTCTGAGTACACTCGTCTTACCGTCGCCTGGATTCTCGCTGACCAGCAGTGCTCCCCCCTTGTTGCCGGCAATTGCATACTGGAGGCGAAGCATGCATTCGCGGTGCTGCTTGGATAGGTAAAGCATGTCCGGATCGGGTGTAAGCGCGAATGGAGCCCTGCCGAAACCCCAGAAATCGAGGTAGTTCTGACTGAAGCCCGTTTGCATCTTCAGTGTCCTGTCGAGCCGAACCCGCCGGCTCCTCGTTGGGTTGAAGGCAACTGACGCGTCTCCCCTTCTGTGGTGGCCCCAACTGCTCTATTGCCGATGCCGTCCACGGCACCGAGCATGGTCGTCGTCAACATTTCAGGAGCCATTAGCTCGCCTGTCACCCTCGATAGATCCGTGCCCGTCACCGCTTCGAGATTTGTCAGGATTTCATCCAGTGAGACGATCCGATCTTCGAAAAGAAGACCCTTTGCGAGCCTTGACATCCTATTGAAAGTGTTCTCCAGGGCCAGCATTAGGTGTCCCTTTACCTGTTCCTTTGCACTGGTGAGTTCTTCCTCATCCACCTTCTTCCCCGCATTGATCGTATTTAGTTCCTCGTGGATCAGATTGAGTGCCAGAGCCGTATTTTCCGGGGCGCAGGCGAAATAGAAACCCACCGTACCTGTTTCCTCAAAGAACGATGTGACGGCGCTTATCGTGTAGACGAGCCCGCGCTCCTCCCGCAGAGACTGGAAGAGCCTGCTGCTCATCCCGCCGGCCAAGAGGTTCATCAGGACCGCAAGTATGTAGCGGTCATCGTGCAGATAATGCAGCCCCCTCCCCCCGAGGATCACGTGTGCCTGGGAGATATCCCTGGGATGGAGTTCGATGGAACCGCGGCCGTCCGGCTGCATAGGATGCCGTGGCTTTACAGCATCAGGGTTCAGGTGCACGAAGCTCTCTGAAACCAGCTCAACAACCTGATCGTGCTCAAGAGAGCCGGCTGCGGCTACCAGTATATTATCCGGGCGATAGCGCTGATAAACAAACTCCCGCAAGTCCTCTGAGGAGAGGAAGCTGACAGTTTTTTCCCCTCCCAGTACGGGGTGAGCCAGGGGGTGCCCGCCATACAGATCCATGAGGAACAGTTCGTGCACCCACTCGTCAGGGGTATCGATGGAAGTCTTTATCTCCTCCTGAACTACCTGCTTCTCCTTTTCCAGCTCCTGTGGATCTAGCACTGCGTTCTGGATCATATCGCTTAGAACGTCCACCGCCACCGGCAGGTGTTCGTCCAGAATCCTGGCAAAGTAACAGGTGTGGTCCTTCGCCGTGAATGCGTTCAGGAATCCGCCAAGTCGCTCCAGCTCGTACGCGATGTCGAAAGCGGAGCGCTTCTCGGTTCCCTTGAAGAACATGTGCTCGAGGAAATGAGCCGTTCCCTCTGCGCCTGGCCTCTCGTCCCTGGAACCAGCGAGACTCCATACCCCGAGCGCGACCGAACGGACAAACGGCAACGCTTCGGTTATCACCACCATCCCATTATCCAGCACTGTACGCCGGTAACTGTCATCGGAGGTGGATGGATCGGCTGCAGAGTTCTTCATGACAGAGTTCACCTGGGAGCTTTGTAAATCCAGATTTTTTCCTCTCCCATTTCCCGGATAGCCTCCTTGAGACTCAACCGTATCTTGCCGCCCTCGTTAGTGCCGATGCATTTCACCCAGACCTTATCCCCCTCACGCAGCACGTCCTCTACTTGATCAACCCGTCCTTCGGCGAGTTCCGAAATGTGGCACAGTCCATCCTTGCCGGGCATGATCTCGACAAAGGCGCCGAACTTCACCACCGTCTGGACGATACCTTCGTAGAGCTTGCCTTCTTCAGGTTCCGCCACAAGCGCCGAGATCATCTTGAATGCCTGCTCGCAGCCGTCCTTCTCGACCGATGCGATGGTCACCAGACCGTCGTCATCTATATCGACCTTTGCGCCAGTCGCTTCCTGGATAGACCGGATCGTTTTCCCGCCGGGACCGATCACCTCACCGATCTTGCTGGGGCTTATTCTAAGGCCGATTATCCTGGGGGCATTGTCGCTGAGTTCCGCCCTCGGTTTGGGCAGGACACTCTCCATGGCATCCAGGATGTGGAGCCTTGCGGTGTGTGATTTCTCCAGCGCGGCTGCAAGAAGCTCGCGTGAAACCCCGGAGATCTTGATATCCATCTGGATGGAGGTGATACCATCCCTTGTGCCTGCCACCTTGAAGTCCATATCACCCAGATGGTCCTCGGTACCGGAAATGTCGGAGAGGATGACCGAGTTCCCATCCTCCTGGATGAGACCCATGGCCACCCCTGCGACCGCTTCTTTTATAGGCACCCCGGTGTCCATTAATGCAAGTGTGGACGCACAAACTGTGGCCATGCTCGAAGAGCCGTTAGATTCGAGAATATCGCTCACTATCCGGATGGTGTACGGGAAGTACTCCTCCGTCGGAATGACCGGACGCAACGCTCTTTCAGCCAAAGCGCCATGGCCAATCTCGCGGCGGCCGGGCCCAAAGACCCTGCGTACTTCACCTACGCTGTACGAGGGGAAATTGTAATGGAGCATGTACGATTTCCACGACTCCCCCTCCAATTCGTCCAGTTTCTGCTCATCCTGCTTCGTGCCAAGGGTCACCACAGCCAGCGCCTGTGTTTGACCGCGGGTGAATATGGCTGAACCGTGTGTGCATGGAAGCATACCGACTTCGGATGTGATTTGCCGTATCTCCTCTGGCTGGCGCCCGTCTACTCTGACACCGGTTTCGAGGAGAGTCCCGCGCATGTCCTTCTTCTGGATATCATGGATGATATCCCAGACAAAGCGCTGTTCATCCGGATAATCTTCTTCGGTTTCTGCCCGGACCTTTTCTATTGTCTCGTCGATCGCTAATTCACGGTCATGTTTATCAGCGATCTTGTTGGCCGCGAGAACTTCCTCACGGGCGATCCGTTCGACTGCCTCTATTAACTCATCGCTGGGAACCACATGTGTATATTCGCCCTTTGGCTGCCCAGATTCGGCCTTGAGTTCTTCGATGACCTCGACGATCTGGCTGATCTGCTCTTGTGCGAATTCGAGCGCCTCGACCATCTCTTCCTCACTCACCATCCGGGCTCCACCCTCCACCATCACTATGCTGTCGGCGGAGCCGGCCACAACCAGGTCGATCGTGCTTTCATCCAACTGGCTGAAAGTAGGATTCACAACGAGCTGACCATCGATCTTGCCTACGCGCACGCTGGCGATGGTTTTCGTGAATGGGATATCGGAGACGGACAGCGCCGCGCTTGCACCGATCAAACCTAGAAAATCGGCGTCGTTTTCGCGGTCGCTGGAGATGATGTTCACATAGACCTGTACTTCGTTCTGGTAGTCGTCAGGGAACAGAGGCCTGATCGAACGGTCGATCTGCCTCGCTGAAATGATCTCTTTCTCACTTGGCCGACCTTCCCGTTTGAAGAAGCCGCCTGGAATCTTACCACTGGCGTACGCTTTTTCGCGGTATTCGACTGTGAGCGGGAAAAAGGGCAGGTCTT
>JAGLTZ010000401.1 GCA_023135015.1 Candidatus Latescibacterota bacterium | reverse complement strand
AGTGCGCGTTGTACTGGAACGGGTTCAGCGGAATTCGTCATATCTTAATAACTCCGATCACTGTTACAGGATGGGATCTTTCTCTGTGCCATACACTCTGTAGTCCTCTATCCGTATCTTCCCCTCAGCGAACCACTGGAGCACCTGCGGGTAGAGCTCGTGTTCACGCTTAAGGACACGCTTCTGAAGCACCTCCGGGGTATCACCGTCAAGTACCGGTACCGCCCTCTGTGCCACGATCGGACCGCGGTCGTACACCTCATCGACCACATGCACTGTCACTCCCGTCACCTTCACTCCACGTTCCAGCACCGCCTCGTGAACGTGTATGCCGTACATCCCCTTCCCGCCGAAGGAGGGGAGCAGCGCAGGATGGATATTCAGCATCCGCCCTTTCCACTGCTGGACAGTCTTAGAGGCGATCAGTTTCAGGTAACCGGCCAGCACGATGAGGTCGGGTTTTGTCTCCTCGAGGAGGGCGTGTAACCGATCGTGGTAATCATCGCCGGGCGACACCCACTCTGCCCGCACGCCGGCCTTGCGCCCTCTCTCCAGCGCGCCGGCATCCTCCTTGTTGCTTGCCACCAGAACTACTTCCGAGTCGAGACGGCCCTCTGCGATTGCATCCAGAACCGCCTGGAAGTTGGTGCCGCCACCCGAAGCGAGGACAGCCAGAGTCTGAGCCATGTCAAACTGTTCCAATTCGTCTACGTCGGGTGCAAACGTAGAATGGGTAGGGATTTGTCAGCCGATGCCTGCCACACCCTCCAGCGTCGGCCCGTGCGAAATTAACACAGCCGGACCCCTCTCGTTAAGAAGAATCCGATATACATTAAAGATTTAAAGATCAAATGGCGGAGTCGCCGCGCTCGCTGGTGCGGATACGGATAACATCCTCCACGGGAAGGACGAAGATCTTTCCATCGCCGATCTCACCTGTATAGGCGGCCTCGATGATGGCCTCTATTGCCTCCTCCAGAACGTCATCTGGTACGATTATCTCGATCTTCACTTTAGGGAGCAGGTCGATCTGGTACTCACTACCTCGATATAGTTCCGTGTGTCCCTTCTGGCGGCCGAAACCACGCACCTCGGTGACCGTCATGCCCCGGAGACCGGTTTTCATAAGTGCCTCCCGCACGTCATCCAGCTTGAAAGGCTTTATTACCGCTTCGATCCGCTTCATTAAACGGCCCTTTTTCGCGATCTCGGCGTCAGTCTGCCGGGGTCCTTGTGCGGCGTACAGTAAGTGTGGCTCTCCGAACACGATTCAGGTGTATATGTCCGCAGGTGAGTCTACGTTGAGGCAGTGGGAACGGCAAGTATTTACCTGCAAGATGGTGTTGATGAGAAGAAGCTGCTCTATACTGTAAATATATGGAACCTCGTGGAAAACAGCCTCCTTTGCCTTCGATTCTAAGCTGGCTAGGCGTAGACACCGAGCCTGAAGAGGACCTGTCCCCACTCCAGCAACTTGGTGTGGCTGATCCCGACCTCGCTGTCGCCACTCTGCGGCGGCTCGATGAGGCGGCAGACCTGCCCGTCTTGATCAGAGGGCCCAAAGATCTGTGCGATCTACTGATGGTCCTGGGCGCCAGCCCCTTTCTGGGTGATCTGTTTGTCAGAGAACCTTCATGGCTGGAATGGCTCTTCCGCGGGGACGAGCTGCAAAAACCATCCGACGAAGGAATTGCCGCTCTCTCCTTTCCCGCTCCCGACCCTGCCGCAGACAAGGAGGTCCTGCTTGCGTCTCTCAACAGTATCAAGAGACAGGAATTGCTCAGGATCGGCGCCCGTGCGGTCCTGGGAGACTCATCGATGGAAGAGGAATTCGCCGCCCTCTCAGATCTTGCGGACGTCCTGCTCAATCAGATGCTGAGTCTGTTCTGGCCAGAAGAGATCCCCCTGCCGACCGTAATGGCCCTCGGCAAGCTGGGGGGACGGGAATTGAATTATTTAAGTGATATCGATCTGATTCTGGTCCTCCCGCTGGCCGACTCTCCAGATCTGATTTCTATTCTTCCCCCCGCCACAAAGGCAGCGGAAAGGATAGTCGATGCATTGACCCGCTATACGCCTGAGGGGAGTCTATACCGGGTCGACCTGCGACTGCGGCCTGGCGGGACCCGGGCGCCGCTGATACGCACCCTGCGGTGGATGGAGTCGTACTACGCCGCCCAGGGGGCCCCATGGGAGCGCCAGATGATGGTGAAGGCCCGGATCTGTGCAGGCGACCGTCAGGGCGGCGAGATGCTCCTGAATATCCTGCAGCCGTTCGTCTACCCTGCACACGCCGAGAGGGATCCCGGGGAAGAGGCACACCGTCTGCGCAGGGAGCGGCGTGCGCGAGAGGGAACTACGCTTGCCGCTGATCACGTCAAGCTTGCGCCGGGCGCCATCAGGGATGTGGAGTTCATCGTTCAGGTACTCCAGCTCCTCTACGGGGGGCGCAGCCCAGAAGTTAGGCATCCGACGACCCTCTCCGCTATAGAGAAGCTCAATCACGCCGGGCTGCTACCCGATTCCGAAGCGTCCGATCTGAGAGATGCTTACCTCTTCATGAGAAGGCTCGAGCATTTCCTGCAGATGCAGGAGGACCGGCAGACCTTCACGCTGCCCGAGACCTCCCATCGCCGCAGGGCCATAGCCCGTCTCATGGGATTTGAAGACATTGAAAGTTTGCTGGGCACCTATAACCGATTCAGGGAATCGGTGCTGGAAGCCCTCAATTCCCTTCTGCCGGGAGCCGGCGAAGAGGATACGGGCGAACCTGTGGAATCCCTTCTGAACCTTCCTCCAGGCGGTGAGGAGGCAACCCGCCGTCTTCGCGAGCGCGGCTTTGCCCGGCCTGAACAGAGTCACCGTGTGCTGCTGGCGGCCGGCTCGGGGATACGCGCCAGCGGAAGGAACGCATGGGCCGCATTTGTAGGATTACTGCCCCTGCTGCTGGAGGATGCGGTAACCACAGGTGCCCCAGACAGGGCTGTGAATAATCTTGAACGTATCATGCGGCGACTCGGCAGCCCTGGCGCATATGCCAGCCTGCTTGCCAGGGAGGCACCCCTGCGAAAGGCATTGCTAACCCTATGTGCATCGGGAGGGCTGCTAACTGATCTCCTTCTGAGGCACCCGGAACATTTCGAGCGCCTCTTCAGTGTGGGTGCTGCAGGCAGTGGGGCCGAGAGGGCCCGATGGAGGCAGAGGCTCCGTCAGGTGCGCCACCGGGTGGACTCGAGCCGTGAGATGGTGGTAGATCTCGAATCGCTTAAGACACGCGAATTCCTCGCCTCCGGTCTGGCTTACTCGATGGGAGAACGAGACATTGAGGAGACCATGAACAACCTGGGGCTTCTGGCGTTGGATCTGATCAGGTCCTTCCTCGGGGTTCATTTCCAGGAATTCATCAACCCCCCACATGTTGGAGTATTGAGCCTTGGGACCCTGTCAGCGCGCTTCATGACCTTCTCTTCCGACGCGGACCTCTTGTTCATCCACTCAAAAGGTTCGGGGGCAGTGATACAGACGCTGGCCGCCCGTTTGGCCGGCCTGCTTTCACCCCCCGGTGGCCCCTACCCCGTCGATATGCGGCTCAGGCCCGAAGGACGCTCGGCTCCTACCAGCGTTGACACCGATTACCTGAGGTCCTACCTGTTCGAAAGAGCGTCACCGTGGGAAGCGCTGGCTCTGAGCCGCGTCCGCCCTCTCTATGGGCGCAAATCGATGCTAGATGGAGCCCTGGAAGTGATAGAGGAGTGGCTGGAGGCATTCCGGCTTGACGAAAATGCCAGGGTAAGCCTGCGGGGCGTCCGCCAGCGGCAGGAAGAGGAGCTCTCAAAGGATGCAGTAGCACAACGGGAGGGTGAAAAGTTCTTCGATGTAAAGCGGTCGGCCGGCAGCCTCTCCGATATCGAGTACCTGGCGCTGGGACTCACCCTGGACAGATGGCGCCGGCCTCAACCTCGGCCTGCGCACATTACCGATCTGATTCCTCCACTGGTCAAAGAGGGTGTCCTCTCCCCGGAAGAAGGGGAACTGTTGGCGGGAACGTACAAGAGGATGCGCAAGATCCAGGTCGGTCTTCAGCTCCACTACGGCCGGGATGTTACACGCCTTCCGGCCTCGTGGCCACATGGGAGCTCGCCGGTCTCGTTGAAGGGCGAGACAGCCATAACAATAGCCGACGATGCAGCCCGCATACGGAATATCTTCGACAGGGAATACCCCGTCAGCCGGACTTGAGTACCCGCTCCAGTTCTTCAATCAGCAGACTGCACGTTTTCCCGTCCAGCGGCGCCCCGAGCGGGTCGGTGACATAGAAGGCATCAACCGCCCTCTCTCCCTCCGTACTGATGAAAGCCTGATGGATGGATACGCCCAGATCTGCCATGGTTGCGGCTATATCGTGGAGCAGGCCAACGTGGTCGTACGCCCTCACTTCGATAACCGTGTAATTCTTCGAGGCGGACGGGTCGTGCACAACCGATACCGGGTACTTCATCGAAGGACGGTCCCGAAGGCTCCAGCGGTCCCTGTGAGCCCTGAGCAGTGCCTCCACGTCCACGGAGCCGGCCAGGGCCCCGGACAGGTCGCCCAGAACACCTTCCTCCTGATCCCGTGTCATCTGACCTCCCCCGCCTGCGTTCGCAACGATAAAGCGGTCGAAGACCAGGCTATCGAGGCGAGTGAAAATCCTCGCATGCAGAATTGTGACATCGTAGGCGGCCAACAGCCCACATACACGGCTCAGCAGTCTTTCCTGGTCCCTTGTTACCAGAGTAAAGCGGGATGTTTCCCTGTCGTGTTCCACCGAAGCCACAGCCGCACCGGGAGTCTGCGCCGTATTGAGGAACGATTGCAGCAGGGCAGAATCGGCGACCATCCCTGGCGGATCCAGGTCCCTTCCATACTCGTGGGGCATAGACTTCAGGAAATAAGACACCTGATCCTTTATTTCCCCGGACAGCTCACCCAACACCTGATCCCACACTTCTGCCACCATCCAGGGAGATTGCCCGGACATGAGCCCTTCGAGGTTTTCTGTAAGGTCTACCAGCAGGCGGCACTTCCAGGG
>JAGLTZ010000400.1 GCA_023135015.1 Candidatus Latescibacterota bacterium | reverse complement strand
ACGGGGAGCTTCCTTCTCTTCCAGCTCCATAGGGGCGTCCTCTTCACCAAACACCGATGCACGACGTGGTGCTTCCTTCTCCTCCAGTTCCATAGGAGCGTCCTCTTCCCCGAACACAGAAGCCCGGCGAGGTGCCTCTTTCTCCTCGAGCTCTACAGGAGCGTCCTCTTCACCAAATACAGAGGCGCGACGAGGTGCTTCCTTCTCCTCGAGTTCTTCTGCCTTTCGCTCCGAAATTGGTTTCTTCGGCTCAGTCATTGTTTCACTCCCTTTAGTTGTGTTTAGACTCTACATACCCGGGAGCGCAAAAGGTGTGCCAATCATGCACGAAAGTATACCCTGACAGCCCTGCACCGTTCAAGATATGAGTGCTGCAGCGGGAATATTCCCAATTCTCTGGCCTGCTCAGTCCATTACCACCCTCGAATGTTTCGATCCAGGAAACCGCTCCTAGTGTGGAATTCATATCCAAGTGCGGAAAATGCGTCCGCAAAATATGCGGAATTCCCATCCGCACTTACTGTCAGGAAAACAGACCGGATGGACCATGTCAAGTAGCAGGGAGCTTCACAACTACCCGGAGCTCGTGGCCGAGGTCGAAAAGGCCGCGATTATCGAGAGCGAACTTGGGCTGCTTTTCTTCCTGACGCCGTTGAACCGGAATGAACTGATGGACGGGCTCCGCTCACTGGCCGGAGGCAATAAGGGGCTCAAGGGAGGAGGGCCGGCGCTGGAAACCAAGCCGGTGCTGTGGGCCGAGTATCCCCCCCTCGAATTCGATCCCGGGCAGATGCAGGATAAGCTGGATGCCATGGAGCACGGACCTGCAGCCTCGCTCGGCACTCTGTGGACCATGCGCACCGGACAGTTGCGGCGCACCCTGGAACTGCTCGAGGCACGCGGGAGCGGCTCTTTTACGCGGCTGGCCGAAGCCGAATTCGGCAGACCAGCTCCCCAACTGCTCGCCTGGGCCGAAGCGATCCTTTCAGATCCGGCAGGAATGACAGAACAGCTCGTTTCAGAGCTCGGCCGGCTGCCCGATCAGGGATGGCCCTCCCTACCACCACCCGCAGAATCGACAGAAGTCGACGCCGAAGAGGCCCGGCAATACCTGGAGGCCGTAATCGGGCACTATCAGCTCAAGGGAGTTGACGTAAAGATCTCGGACCGCCTTACAGCGCGGGCCATGGTGGAAGGGGGACGACTGTGGCTGCAAAGCGACATTCTCTTCTCTAATGACCTGCTGCACCGCCTCGCAGTTCACGAGGTCGGGGTCCACCTGCGGCGCCGCTCCCGGCGGCCCACCGCCCGGCACCCCCTGCTAGAAATGGAGAGCCCGCACGGTCCGGGCACTGAAGAGGGGCTCACCGTCCTGACCGAAGCCCACGCCGGATGCCTGGAACCCGAAGTTCTAAAGACCTATGCTGGTAGGGTCATGGCGATTGAAAAATCATTCGGAGACGGGGCGCAGGCAGTTGTCGATTACCTTGCAGAAAGCGGTTTCACACCCGAAGAAGCCGCCACCCTAGTGATGCGCGCCAAGCGGGGGACTGCAGATTTCTCTCAGGGCGGCGCCTTTCCGAAGGACCTGTGTTACCTGGATGGGGCGCGGAACGTACTCGAATTCATACGCGACGGGGGCTCGGTTGCCCCACTGTTCAACTGCCTGCTCGGGATCGACGACCTTCCATTCCTTCCACCGGGCATACTCGACCAGAAAGTAGAAAGAGAGGAAGAATAGAATGGCGGAAGTCCCTCCAACCGTTCTGGAACGGCCAAAGGTAAGGGATGGAACAACCTACCAGACCCTTACAAACGGCGCCGTATACATATCGGGACCGCTGATCGACGCCTTCATCACCGACGATGGCACCGCAACCGTACTGCAGGCGTGCGACGGACGGACCCTTTCGGAGATGTGTGAGGGGTTTAAAGCCAGGTACGGCTGGGATCTTACCGAAGAGGACCTTGTGGACATCCTGGGAAGCTGGGCAAAGGTCGGTTACCTGGAAGGCACAAGGGCAAAATCACGACGGCTGGCTCGATTCAACCCCGCCGGACTGCTCCGGCTGTTCAGTCCCCTGCAATCGCTCTACGGCAGGCGCCTGACGGCAATTGTCGCAGCCTTTTTCGCAATAGCCGGCTACGTACTGACCCTGCTGTATGGAACCGACATCGTGGCCGCACTCAGCACACTGGCAAGAACTACTCCCCCGCTGGGCGCCGTCGCCCTGATCATCGGGTACTACCTCGGCTACTCGGTAACAGCCTTCTTCCACGAACTGGGACATGCTCTGGCAGTGCGGCGCTTCGATGGAGAAGTTCCCGAGATTGGCATCCAGCGGAACACGAATTTCTACGTCCTTGCCAACAGGGAAGTGCTGCAGACCTCCCAGGCGAGAATCTGGTACTATGCAGGAGGGCTGTTGAGTGATACCGTCTGGTGGTTGATTGCATGGATCTGGTGGCTGCTTGCGCCCGGTGCCATACCGCTCTTTCTACTGGTTCCTCAGACCGTCTACTTCCTGGTGTTCGCCTATGCTCCATCGGGCAACAGCGACATGGCCAAGGTACTGAGAGAAACAGTTGGCTGGCCGGCGCTGGCCAGGCCGGGGCGCGGCTGGTCCGGGAAGTGGAAGAAGGCATCTGTAAAGCAGAAAGCCCTGGAGTTGCTGCGGCTGGCGGCTGCGGCGGGCCTGGTGGTATACCTGGTGATCCTCGACGTGCTCCTTATCGGCCTTTACGTCGTTTATCGCCTGGCCCGAAAGGGGCTGAATCGGATATAAAATCGAGGTTAAACAGAGGTCCAATAAAGGAGTCCAGGCTGTGAGATTGCAAACGAGGTTCCATGCGGCTGTGGCTGCGGTAGCCGTTCTCCTGGCAGCCGGTTGTGGAAGGTCGTCTCCCCCGGATACCGGTACAGCAACATCCGACCAACAGGCTGCAGATACCAGCTTGCCTACAACCTCCCAGACTGTTGAAAGGACCACACCGGTCATTAGACCGGCGCCGGCCAGCACTGCCCGCGGACTCTCCCCGTATTCCACATTGCTTACCGCCAAATCGCGCGTCGTGGTCAAGAGCCGCGTACCGGGCCTGATAGAGGCGGTATACGCGGAGGAGGGTATCAGCAGGAGGTGGAGAAAGGGCAATGTGCTGGCCCGAATCGATTCGAGTCCCTACCTGCTGGCATACCAGAAGGCGAGTGCTGAGGCCGACAGGGCGCGCGCGACCTATGAGTATCACAAACACGCCCTAGAGGGGTACGGTGGTGAGTTCGACGTGGAAATCGTCTCCGCTCTCGAAATGGAAGTAGCCAGAACGGATTACATGAAGGCTCGGGCCGATTCCGCACTTAAGAAGATGGAACTTGATTACACCGAGATCCGAGCTCCGATTAGCGGCTACATAACCGAGCGCCGCATCCAGATCGGTCAGTGGGTCGGTGCTCAGGAAGAGCTGTTCACCATTGTGGATATCGACACCCTGTGGGCCGTTGCGGTGGTACCATACTCGGTCCTCAATTCGCTCGGACCCGTCGACACCGTAACCCTGATCGTGAATCCCGGGTTTGAGTCCTTCCCGATAGAGGGACGGTTGATGCTGCGCAACCCCGTCCTTCTGCCCCCGACCGGCGGTGTAAGCGGAGTAAGGATAACAATCCAGGTGATAAACCAAGTGATAAACGGGAAGAAGCGCCTGCTTCCGGGTATGCCGGCAG